>NZ_JBEYIS010000043.1:0-68643 GCF_040635975.1 Streptomyces sp. NPDC006798 | reverse complement strand
CCCACCGTCACCCCCCCCCCGGGGGGCTTTGGGGCCCCCGGGCGCCGTGCCCGCCCCGGGGGGCCCCGGCCCCCCGGGGCCCGTCCGCCGTCCGGCGGCGGATTCGGGTGGATCGGTCGCCGGTCCGGGCCGGCGGGGGCCGGACGGGGCGACGGCCGGCCCGATGAGCCGTACGGGCGATGGGGGCGATGGGGGAGGTACGGGCGGTACCGCCGTCGCGCGGGCGACGACCGGCACCCCGGGCGCCTCGCGCCCCGCCGGGATCACCGGAACCGCCCGACCCGCCGGACGGCGGGGCGTCGCCGACGCGATCCACGCCTACCACCGCGACCGCGTCACCGCCGCCGTCTGCGACATCGTCAAGGCCGCCGACGCGCTCGACCGCTACCGGCTGCCGAAGACCCGCTGGTGGCCCGACGGGCGGCGGACCAGAGTGCCCGCCTTCGACGCCTTCCGGCCGCTCGCCTTCGAACTCGTCGTCGTCTCCGAGCGGGCCCGTCTCGCCGGAGCCGACGGCACGGCCGCCGTCCTGTACGCGCTGGCGGAGAAGGACATCGCCTGACCATGGAACTCTTCGACGCGTACCGGCCCTGGGCCGACGCCCATGTGTTCTTCGACGCCGCCGGGGTCCCGTTCACCGGGCCCGCCGCCGACGACCATCTGTCCCGGCAGACCGCCGCCTGGGAACGGCGGCTCGCCGAGTCGCCCAACGGGCATCTGCTCCGGCACAACGCCCTCTTCGACGCCCTCAGCGGCGGCGGCCGGATCCATCTGCTCCATGTCACCCACGCCCTGGAGCGGATCAGCCGCCAGGGGGTGCTCTACCCCTCCGGCGGCTGTCTCGTCGGCAGTGTCTACTGCGCGCCGCTCACGGCCGCCGACCGCGGCTTCCGGATGCACAACCTGGCCGAGTACATCCTCACCAAGGAGGCGCCCGCCTTTCTCGCCCGGCTCGGGGTCACCGACCGCGTACCGACCCCGCTGGTCTTCGAGATCGACGTACCGCCGCACGCCTACCGGGGCCTGGCGGGCGTCGACTACCTCCGGCTCGGCCTGATCCATCTGGGGATCTACCGGCATCTGGAGTATCTGCTCGGTGCCGACGAACGGCACCGGCTGCGGGACGCCGTGGTCGCCCGGGTCCGCGACTCGGCCGTCTTCCTGGCCACCTCCGCCGCCGTCGCCCACCGGGGGTCGCGCCACCGGGGGACGCGGATCGCCGCCGGACCGTATCTGCGGCTCCTCGCGGAGGCCGTACCCCGGCTGCCGATCCTCGGCTATCTCTACTTCGAGGCGATCTCGGAGTACCTGATGCTCCACTCGACCTCACCCCGGACCCGGCGCCTCGCCGACGTCGGCGAACTGAACAACTGGCTTTATAAAGAGGTCCTGTTCGCGTCCTACCCCGACATGGCGGGCAAGTTCGATCTCGCCGCCTTCCATCCGAGGCCCGAACGGCTGCCCGGACTCCTCCGCCGGGTCGACCCCGGCGTCGACCCGGCGCACGCCGCCGACTACCTCGTGGACCGGATCAGCCATCTCGTCGCGGCCCGGCTGATCGCCCCCGGCGGCGTACCCAGCGCCTGGCACCACACCCGCTGGGAGTTCGACGCCCTCGCGCCCCGGTTCGGGCCGCTGCTGGGGCATCTGATCCACCGCGAACTGCGCACCTTCGGCCGCTATCCCGACTTCTACTTCTACTTCGACCAGTACAAGGCGCTCCAGGCGTGGAACTACTGGAACCACATGGGCATCGTCGCGCCCTTCAACGGCACCATGCCCAAGGGCGAGGTCGGCATCAACCCGGCCTACCCCCACCTCGGCTACCGCGTCTGGCGCGCCGAACGCGACGACACCGGCCATGTGCACCCCGTAGAGGAGCTGCCGCTGACGATCGCGCCCAGGCTCGTGGACATCAAGTACACGCTGATGCGCAACAACCAGTGGGCCGCGCCCACACCCAGCGCCGCCGCCTGAGCCCGCGATCCGCGCCCCGATCGCGTACGGCCCCGTTCGTACGGCCCGACAACCCTGACCCCCTCGACGGGAGAGGAGAACCGTCATGTGCGCGTCCGACCAGCCGCCCGAAACCCACACCCGTACCGCCACCGAGACCGAGAGGGATCCCGCCGCCGCGGCCGACCGGCTCGGCGAGCGGATCGCCGAGGTGCTGTCCGACCCGGTCACCACCCACGGCCTGGCCCGCGCCCTGCGTACCGCCGCCAGGGAGCTGGAGGTCCACCGCCACCATCTCGCCGGACGCGGCTCCCGGCCCGGCGGCCGGATCGAGCAGCGGCCCGACCGGGTCCAGATCGGCGGCGGCGCCCATCGCGTCGACGGCTTCTTCCACATCGACGCCCGGCCGCCCGCCGATCTGCTCTGGGACGTCCGCGAGGGCCTGCCCCTCCACGACGGTTCCGTGGAGCTGCTCTTCTCGGAGCACTTCCTGGAGCACATCGACTATCCCCGGTCCGCCAAGCGGTACGCGGCGGAGGCCCACCGCGTCCTGCGGCCCGGCGGCCGGATCGTCACCGGCGTCCCGGACGCGGCCTTCGCCCTCGGCCGCTACTACGGGCCGCTGGACCCGGTCGGCGAGACGATCGAGCGGTGGTACGCGCGGCGCGACTGCCGGCCGCATATCAACACCCGGCTCGACCTGGTGAACCTGGTCTTCCGGGACCAGGACGACGACCCCCGCTACACCCCGCACCTGTGGGCGTACGACCACGAGAAGCTCGTCCAGCTCTTCACCGAGGCCGGGTTCGCCACCGTCGAGCCATGGGCCTTCGACGCGACGATCGCCAATCCGAAACGGAGGTGGGGGAGTGTGTACGTGACCGCGACGAGGTAGCCCGCGCGGCCCCTCCGGGCCCGTACCGCCGCCGTCGCACAGCCCGCGCGGCGGCGGTACGGGGCCGGGCCCGGCTTCGGGTCCCGCCGCTCCCGCTAATCCAGCGGCTCCACCTCGACGAACCGGAGTCCGCGTTCCCCCCGGTACAGCAGCGCGTCCCAGCCGCCCGCCGCCTCCAGGGCCGAGACACAGGCCCGGAGCCGGGTGCCCGCCTCGTTCCGGGCGCCGCTCCCCGGCGGGCCAAGCCATTCCACCCGGGCCGTACCGGGGCGCGGCCCGGCGGAGACCCGGTAGCCCGTCGCGGCGCGCTCGCCCGACGGGCCGACGGCCGACGGGGGCAGGCCCGCCGCCTCCAGGGTCAGGGCCACCGCCCGGACCGGTTGATTCCGCTCCCAGGCCGCCGGTACGGCACCGCCGAGGCGGCGGATCTGGAGCAGGCCCGCATAGGCCGTCCGTACCTCCGCCGCACGTGTCACCTCGGTATTCGCACCGGAGCCGGCCGGTCCGTCACCGGTCTCCGGCTCGAAGACGTCCGCCATCGTTCCCCCTCATCCGCTCACCTCGTACTCACGCGGGGCTGGCCTATCGTGTCCGGAACCCCCGGCGAAGGAGAAGCCACTGATGTCCGGTCCCGGCAGCACCCCGGTCACCCGCAGCACCCTGCGGCAGCAGATCGCGGACGCGTTGCGCGACGAGGTGCTCGCCGGACGTCTCCAGCCCGGCCAGGAATTCACGGTCAAGCAGATCGCCGACCAGTACGGGGTGTCGGCGACACCCGTCCGGGAGGCACTGGTCGACCTGTCCGCGCAGGGGCTGCTGGAATCCGACCACCACCGGGGCTTCCGGGTCCACCAGTTCACCGTCGCCGACTTCCGGGACATGGTGGAGACCCGGTCGCTGGTGATCGACGGGATCATCCAGCACGCCACCCGGGAGGGCCGTACGACGGTCAACGCGGCCTCCGTCGCCCCGGTCCGCCGCCGGGCCGAGGAGGCGGACCGGGCCGCCCGCGGCGGCGACCTCGACATTCTGATCGGCTACGACCTGCGGTTCTGGCGAGAGCTGGGGACGATAGTCTCCAATCGCTATATCTCGGACTTCCTCCATCAGCTTCGGGTACAGATCTGGGTCTTCGCCATGCCCCACCTACGCATCGAGCCGGACGTCCGGCGCTGGCTCTTCAGCGGTTACGAAGACCTGGTCAACGCCCTGGTCGTCGGAGAGCTGGAGGTCGCGCGCGGGGTTCTGAACAGCTACCACCAGCTGTCCCTGTCCTGGGCCGACCGGCTCGACGAACGGTTCACGTCATGACCAATCCCCCCGTCCCGGACACCGAGCCGGGCTCATCCCTGCCACCCCGGGCGGCCGCTGCCTCGGCCACTCCGGTGACCGCCACTCCGGTGACGACGGCCCCGGACACGGCTACGGCTACGGCTCCGGGCGCGCCCGATACGGCCGAGGCCCCGGCGCCGGTCCCGACCCCGGCCCCCGCCGGAGACGCCGCCGACGGAGACGGCCCGGCCGGCCTCGCCGGAGGCGACCCCGCCGCGGCCGGTGATCCCGCCGCGACCGGCGGCCCCGTTCGCCGGGGCACCGGCGGGGACGTGGACCTCAGCATCGTCGTACCCGCGTACAACGAGTCCGGCCGGCTGCTGCCCACCCTGCGCGCCATCCGCGACCACCTCGACAGCGACAGCGGCACCGACCCCGGCCGCCGGGGCTCGTGGGAGCTGATCGTCGTCGACGACGGCTCCACCGACGACACGGCCGACATCGCCCGCGCCGCCGCCGGCGACGATCCCCGGATCCATCTCGTCACCGCCCCCGTCAACCGGGGCAAGGGCCACGCCCTGCGGCTCGGCGTCCTCGCCTCGTACGGCCGCCGGGTCCTCGTCACCGATGCCGACCTGGCCACCCCCATCGAGGAGCTGGACCAGCTCGACCGGCTGCTGGACGAGGGGAACGCCGACGCCGTCATCGGCTCCCGCGCCCTGCCCGACTCCCGGATCGACGTCCACCAGTGGCGCGGCCGGGAGTGGCTGGGCCGGGCGGGCAATCTGCTGATACGGCTCATCGCCGTCCCCGGTCTCCGCGACACCCAGTGCGGCTTCAAGCTCTTCGACGGCGACCGGGCCCGGGCCGCCTTCGCCGCGTCCCGGCTCGACGGCTGGGCCATCGACGTGGAGATCCTGCGCCACTTCCGCCGCAACGGCTGGCCCGTGCTGGAGGCACCGGTCCGCTGGTCGCACCGGACCGGCTCCAAGGTCCGGCCGCTCGACTACGGACGCGTACTCGGCGAACTGGTCCGGCTGCGGACCGCCGCCGTCACCCGGGCCGACCTCGCCGTCGTGGCCCTGTTCTGCCTGGCGTCCCTCTTCCTCTACCAGAACCTCTGGTTCGACCTCGACCGCGGCTATCTCACCGACGCCGGGCAGGACCAGAACCAGTGGGAATGGTTCTTCGCGGTCACCGCCGACAATGTGACCCACCTCCGGAACCCCCTCTTCACCCACGCCCAGAACGCCCCCGACGGCGTCAACCTGATGGCGAATACGGTGATGCTGGGGCTCTCCGTCCCCCTGACCCCCGTCACCCTGCTCCTGGGCCCCACCGTCACCTGGGCCCTCGTCCTCACCTTCGGCCTCGCCGCCACCGCCGCCGCCTGGTACTGGCTGATCGTCCGCCGGGTCACCCCCGGCCGCCGGGCCCCCGCCGCCCTCGGCGCCGCCGTCGCCGCCTTCGCGCCGCCGATGATCTCCCACGGCAACGCCCACCCCAACTTCCTCGTCCTCTTCGTCCTGCCGCTGATCGTCGACCGCACGCTCCGGCTCTGCGCGGGCCGCGACGTGGTCCGCGACGGAGTGGTGCTCGGCCTGCTGGCCACGTACCAGATCTTCATCGGCGAGGAGCCGCTGCTGCTCGCCGCGATGGGCCTGCTGCTCTTCGCCCTCGCCTACGCGCTGCTCGACCGCGAGGCCGCCCGCCGCTCCTGGCGGCCCCTGCTGCGCGGTACCGGGATCGGGCTCGCGGTCTGTCTGCCGCTCGTCGCCGGACCGCTGGCCTGGCAGTTCTTCGGACCCCAGAGCTATTCGGGGGTCATGCACAGCCCGGAGACGTACAACAGTCCGCGCGCCTTCCTCGAATTCGCCGGCCGGTCCCTCTTCGGGACCGACGAACGGGCCGATCCGCTGGCGATGAACCGGACCGAGCAGAACGCCTTCTACGGCTGGCCGCTGCTGCTGCTCGCCGGGGCGATCGTGGTCCGGCTCTGGCAGCGCACCCTGATCGCGGCGCTGGCGCTGACCGCCGGGGCCGCCGCGCTGCTCTCCCTCGGGACGAAGATCCCGGTCCCGTTCACCTCGATCACCCTGCCGGGGCCCTGGACGCCGCTGGGGGAGGCGCCGCTGCTGGAGGCCGTGATCGAGTCCCGGATCGCGATGATCTGCGCACCCGTACTCGGCATGATCCTCGCGGTGGCGACGGTGGCGGCGACTGCCGCGCTCACGGGGACGGCACCCGGGGCCGCTTCCGGATCCGGAGTCGGGACCGGGACCGTGGTCGGGACGGATGCGCGGAGGTCCCGGTTCCGGGAGCCGGCCGTCTCCGCGCTCGGCGCCGCCGTCCTCGCCGCCGCCCTCGTCCCGATCCTGCCGACCCCCTATCAGGTACGGGAACGGGAAGAGGTGCCCGCCTTCATCGCCGACGGCGCGTACCGCCGCTACCTCGCCCCCGGCGAATCCCTGGTGACCGTGCCGCTGCCGAGCACCGGCGACGCGGACGCCCTCTACTGGCAGTCCTCCCACGGCTTCGACTTCCCCCTCGCCGGGGGCTACTTCGTAGGCCCCTGGGGACCCGACGACCTCGGGATCTACGGCGCCGTGCCCCGGCACACCTCCCAGCTCCTCGACCGGGTCGCCGACAGCGGCCAGATCCCGGAGATCGGCCCGCTCCAGCGCGAGCAGGCCCGGGCGGACCTCGCGGAGTGGTCGGCGGGTGCGGTGATCCTGCCGCCGCAGTACAACGAGGACGCGCTGCAACAGACCCTGGAGGCCCTGCTGGGGCGGCCCGGGACCTGGACCGGCGGGGTGCTCGTCTGGGACGTGGGGGCGCCGGGCCCGTCCCGGTGATCCCGGTTCCCGGCGACCCTCTTCGCGGCGGGCCCGGCGGAGCTTAGGCTGGTGCGGCGCGCGCCGCACCAGCTCCGCCGTTCCTGCCGTTCCTGCTGTCCCGCCGTCCGAGCGATTCCTCCGTGGAGAGCGAGCCCTTCCTTGGCCTGTGACCTGTGGCTGGTCCCCCTCGTCGACGTCCTCTGTCACAGCCCCGACAACCCCTTCGCCGAAGAGCTGGCCGTCTACGACCAGGCGCTGACGGCCGCCGGACTCCCCACCGTCCCGGTCTTCGCCTATATGCCGGGACTCTCCGGCGACGTCGCCCCGGTCGCCGCGTTCGACTACGACGCCCTGCACTTCCTGCGCCGCGCCTACCTCCTCCAGCTCTGCGGCCTCGCGGTCACCCCGGTCGACGAACTCGGCGGCGACTACGAGCAACTGCTGGAAATGTTCGAGCCGACGGCCCAGCGGTCCCATCTGGTCTGGCACTACGACCACGCGGGCGCCTACGTCCCCGTCGACTTCGCCGCCCCCCTCTCCAACGACGAACTCCTGGAGGGCGGCGGACCGCTGGGCTCGACCCAGGGGCTGCTGCGGGAGCTGGAGTACGTCGCTCCGGCGATCGGGATACACCCGGCGAACCCGCCCGCCCCGCCCAGGGCGCCGGAGCGCGGCACGGCCCCGGAGGAATCCGCGGCCCCGGTGGCGTACGACGACGGTCCCTTCGCCCGTGAGCGCCATGTCTGGCTGGGGCTCCACGCGGCGGCCACCCGGAGCCTCGCCCAGGGGTCGATGATCGTCTTCAGCTGAGCCGTCCGCTACTGGGCCGGGCAGGGCATGCCGTGGCAGACGCCGAAGTTCCGGCCCGAGGGGTGGGATGTCTTCCAGCAGGTCGCGAACATCCCCGAACAGTGGCGCTGGCCCGGCCCGGACGCGGACGCGGATGCGGGTGCCGGTCCGGGGCGCGGCGGCCCCGGTGGCATACCGCCCCCGTCCCTGTCAGCGGGGCGGCTCCGGCGGGCGCTGGCGCGGCATATTGGGGCGGGTGCCCGGGGGGAGCGTCGTCCGCCCGGCCGGGGTGCCCGGCTCCGGGCCGCGCGTCGGGGCGCCGCCGGGCAGCGGCAGGGCGCCCGCCTGGAGCACCAGCGCGTCCAGACCGCCGTGGAAGGACCGCATCCAGTCCGCCGTCTCGGCCCTGACCAGCTCCTGTACGTCCTCCGAGAACCGGCGCAGTACGGCGAGACAGCGCTCCGCCGCCTCGCCCGCCGTGCCCTCGGTTGGGCCCAGCACCTCCCGGACGCTCTCCGAAGCCCAATCGAATTGCAGCGTCTGCAATCGCCGTTGCACCGCCTGCGCCGTCGCCATATTGCGCATCCAGCCCGCGGTCACCCCGAAATAGCGGTCGCAGGCATAGCAGGCCGCGCCCAGCAGCAGGGCGAGATAGCCCCAGCCCGCCGCGCCGCCCAGCAGTCCGGTGAGGTCGAGCAGGGGGAGCGCGGCCCCGGCGATCGTGCCCAGGGCCGTACCGAGCCGGAGCAGTCGTCCCGTACGGCGCTTCCAGACCCGGTCCGCCAGATACCAGTCCACCGTGCGCAGAGCGGCCGTCTCCACCCAGCGGTACAGCTCGTCGAGGCGTTCGGCGGGCTCGCCCCAGTCGCCCAGCGGGAACGGCCTGCCGGTCAGATCACCGCGCGGCACCTCGCCCCGCTCGTCCCGGGCCGGGCCCCCGGGCTGCATCTCCGGCTGGCTCACCGGGACACTCCTCTACGACGATATTGCTGGGTTTCTGGGGACTCTGGGCTGCTGGGCTGCTGGGCTGCTGTGGGTCTGTGGTTCTGCGGGTCTGGGCGCTGTGGCTCTTCCGGTATCGCTGATACCGAACGGGAACAGCCGTCGGGACGGGAACAACAGCCCCTTCTTACCGCCGAATGGGGGGCCGTGTGGTGGAAATCCCAGTATTTCCGTCCGCGGAACGGCCTTGATCGGGTAGTGGCCCCGCAGCTTAGCCCCTCGGACCAGGGGCCGCCCGGCCGGTGCGACGGTCCCTTCCGCCGGTACGGACGCCCCTTCCGCCGGTGCGGCGGTCCTTTCCCCGACCACGTAGGCTCGATCGCGTACCGCGAGATCGTGGTGTCCCGAGATGCCTGGAGTGACCGTGTTCCCCGGTGGTGGCCAGCCCAATATGCAGCAGCTCCTTCAGCAGGCCCAGAAGATGCAGCAGGACCTCGCCCGGGCGCAGGAGGAGCTGGCGGAGACCGAGGTCGACGGCCAGGCGGGCGGCGGACTGGTGAAGGCGACCGTGAACGGCTCCGGCGAGCTGCGGGCCCTGGTGATCGCCCCCGAGGCGGTCGACCCCGAGGACACCGAGACCCTCGCCGATCTGGTCGTCGCCGCCGTCCAGGCCGCGAACGAGAACGCGCAGGCGCTCGCGCAGCAGAAGCTCGGCCCGCTCACCCAGGGCCTCGGCGGAATGCCGGGTCTGCCCTTCTGACGGGCCGCCGGGCGGGGCCCGCCCGGCATCACGCGCCGCGAAGGGCGTGGTGACGGCCCTTCTGAACAGGGCGGCCCAGCCACTACGGTGGGACGGCGGCAACGCGAGAGGCCGCCGGGAGGTCCGCGGTCCATGGCAGGAAAGGCAGTCCGTTGTACGAAGGCGTGGTTCAGGATCTGATCGACGAACTGGGCAGGCTGCCCGGCGTCGGTCCCAAGAGCGCGCAGCGGATCGCCTTTCACATCCTCCAGGCCGAGCCTGCGGACGTCCGCAGGCTGGCCCACGCCCTGCTGGAAGTGAAGGACAAGGTCCGCTTCTGCGCGGTCTGCGGCAATGTCGCCCAGCAGGAGCGGTGCAACATCTGCCGCGATCCGCGCCGCGACCCCGCCGTGATCTGTGTGGTGGAGGAGTCGAAGGACGTCGTGGCGATCGAGCGGACCCGGGAGTTCCGGGGCCGCTACCACGTACTCGGCGGGGCGATCAGCCCCATCGAAGGGGTCGGCCCGGACGATCTGCGGATCCGTGAGCTGCTGGCCCGGCTCGCGGACGGCGCGGTCACCGAGCTGATCCTGGCCACGGACCCCAATCTGGAGGGCGAGGCCACGGCCACCTATCTGGCCAGGATGATCAAACCGATGGGTTTGAAGGTCACCCGGCTGGCCAGTGGTCTCCCTGTGGGGGGAGACTTGGAATACGCCGACGAGGTCACGCTGGGACGTGCCTTCGAGGGGAGACGACTTCTCGATGTCTGACGCCATGCTGCACGCCGTGAACCAGGATCCGGCCGATTTCGCGGTCCAGATCGCGGACTCGGTCGAGTCCTTCATCGTCGCCGTGACCGAGGTCGCCAAGGGCGACGAACCGGACAGCGCCGTACCGTTTCTGCTGTTGGAGGTCTCCCAGCTGCTGCTCACCGGCGGACGGCTGGGAGCGCATGAGGACATCCTCCCGGACGAGCGGTACGAGCCGGATACCGGCCCGGAGCCCGATGCGGACGACCTGCGGGAACGGCTGGCCCTGATGCTGGACCCGGTCGACGTCTTCTCCGAGGTCTTCGACCCGTACGAGCCCCGTAAGGCGCCGGTCGCGTTCCGTATCTCGGACAACGTCGCGGACATCGTCACCGATCTGCGGCACGGGCTCGCCCACTACCGGGCCGGCCGGACCACCGAGGCGCTCTGGTGGTGGCAGTTCTCCTACTTCTCCAACTGGGGGCCGACCGCCTCGGCGACCCTGCGGGCGCTCCAGTCCCTGGTGGCGCATGTGCGGCTGGACCAGCCGCTGGCCGAGCTGGACGGTCTGGACACCGACGAGGACCTGGCCGAGGACGCGCTCGCCGAGGAGGCGGGGCGGGTGATGGCGGCGGAGATCGCGGCCCCGCTGGGGCTGCGCAGCCCCTGAGGCTCTGCGGGCGGCGCGGTCGCGGGCCCCGGTTGTCCCGGGGTTCTCCGGGCTCCGTCGCGGGCCCGGGGGCTCGGCATCGGCCCGGGGCCGGATCGGCCGGCGCGTCACCCCGGGCGTACGGCGCCCGACCCGCTGTGACCCGGCCCACATGGTGCGTACCGCCGCGGACTCCGGGGCAGTAGGTCAGCCGGGCGGCACTGTTCACCAGTCGAGCCGGGCGTATCAGCATGTGATCTGTCCGGAATCGGCCGGAAGTCGCTCGTTAGACTGAGCCGACCGCAGCATCACCGGCCTGCGGCGGAAAAGACCGAGCAAGGAGCGCCACGTGGGCCTTGTCGTGCAGAAGTACGGGGGTTCCTCCGTTGCCGATGCCGAAGGCATCAAGCGCGTCGCCAAGCGGATCGTGGATGCCAAGAAGAACGGCCATCAGGTGGTCGTCGTGGTGTCCGCGATGGGCGACACAACGGATGAGCTGATCGACCTCGCGGAGCAGGTCTCCCCGATCCCCGCGGGTCGTGAGTTCGACATGCTCCTGACCGCGGGGGAGCGGATCTCCATGGCCCTGCTGGCCATGGCGATCAAAAACCTGGGCCACGAGGCCCAGTCCTTCACCGGCAGCCAGGCGGGCGTCATCACCGACTCGGTCCACAACAAGGCGCGCATCATCGATGTGACGCCGGGCCGGATCCGTACCGCACTCGACGAGGGCAATATCGCCATCGTCGCCGGGTTCCAGGGCGTGTCCCAGGACAAGAAGGACATCACGACTCTCGGCCGGGGCGGCTCCGACACCACCGCCGTCGCCCTCGCCGCGGCGCTGGACGCCGAGGTCTGCGAGATCTACACGGATGTGGACGGCGTCTTCACCGCCGACCCCCGGGTGGTGCCCAAGGCCCGGAAGATCGACTGGATCTCCTTCGAGGACATGCTGGAGCTGGCCTCCTCCGGCTCCAAGGTGCTGCTCCACCGCTGTGTCGAGTACGCCCGCCGCTACAACATTCCGATCCATGTCCGCTCGTCCTTCTCCGGACTGCGCGGTACCTGGGTGAGCAACGAACCGCAGGGAGACCAGCAGATGGAGCACGCCATCATCTCCGGAGTCGCCCATGACGTCTCCGAAGCCAAGGTCACGGTCGTCGGGGTGCCCGACAAGCCGGGTGAGGCGGCGGCCATCTTCCGGGCGATCGCGGATGCCGACATCAATCTGGACATGATCGTCCAGAATGTCTCCGCCGCCACCACCGCCCTCACCGACATCTCCTTCACGCTGCCCAAGACGGACGGCGCCCGGGCGATCGAGGAGCTGGAGAAGGCCAAGGGCCGGATCGGCTTCGAATCCCTTCGCTACGACGACCAGATCGGCAAGATCTCCCTGGTCGGCGCCGGGATGAAGACCAACCCCGGCGTCACCGCCTCCTTCTTCGAGGCGCTGACGGACGCGGGCGTCAATATCGAGCTGATCTCGACCTCCGAGATCCGTATCTCGGTGGTCACCCGGGCCGATGACGTCAACGAGGCGGTGCGCGCCGTCCACACCCGGTTCGGACTGGACAGCGACTCCGACGAGGCCGTCGTCTACGGAGGCACCGGCCGATGACCCGTAAGCCGACGCTCGCGGTCGTCGGGGCGACCGGGGCCGTCGGCGCGGTGACGCTGGAGATACTCTCCCGCAACGAAGACGTATGGGGCGATGTCCGGCTCGTCGCCTCCCCGCGCACGGCAGGCCGCAAGCTGGCCGTACGCGGGGAGGAGTGCGAGGTCGTCGCGCTCGCCGAAGAGGCTCTGACCGGCGTCGACGTAGCCCTCTTCCTGGTCCCTCCGGCGGTCTCCGCGCAGTGGGCGCCGGTCGCCGCCGCCAAGGGCGCGGTCGTCGTGGACGCCTCGGCCGCCTTCCGGCTCGACCCGGACGTCCCCCTGGTCGTACCCGAGATCAACCCCCACGCCGTACGGCTCCGGCCGCGCGGCATCGTCGCCGGGCCGCACGACACCACCCTCACGGCGCTGCCCGCGATCGGCGCGCTGCATGCCGAGTTCGGGCTGCGGGAGCTGGTGATCGCCTCCTACCAGGCCGTCAGCGGCGCGGGCCGGGACGCGGTCGCCACCCTCAGGGCCCAGCTCGCCCTGGTCGCCGGGACGGAGCTCGGGCAGGCCCCCGGGGACGTCCGGCGGGCCGTCGAGGACACCACCGGTACCGGGACCCACGGGGGCGCCGGGCTCTCCGACGGTGTCTCCGGTGTCTCCGGTGTCCCCGCGGCCGCCGGGTTCGGGCCCTTCCCCGCGCCCGTCGCCCTCAATGTCGTGCCCTGGACCGGCGAACCCGCCGACGACGGCTGGTCGTCCGAGGAACTGGGACTCCGGGCCGAACTGCGCAAGGTGCTCGATCTGCCGGGGCTGCCGGTCTCCGCGACCTGCGTCCGGGTCCCCGTACTGACCGCGCACTCCCTCGCCGTCCACGCCCGCTTCGAGTCCGAGGTGACCGTCGCCAGGGCCCACGAGATCCTCGCGACCTCGCCCGGAGTGGTCCTCTTCGACGACCCGGCGGCCGGGGACTTCCCCACCCCCGCCGATGTGGTGGGCACCGACCCGACCTGGGTGGGCCGGGTCCGGCGGTCGCCCGACGACCCGTGCGCGCTGGAGCTGTTCATCTGCGGCGACAACCTCCGCAAGGGCGCGGCCCTGAACACCGCCCAGATCGCCGAGTCGGTCGCCCAGTCGCTCATGGAGTCATGGAGCCGGACCGATTCATGATCGGTTCCTGCTCCTTCCCGACTGTTCCGCGACCTTTCCTCGGCCCTCCTCGACCCCTCTTCGGCCCTTCCTGTCCTTTTCGGGCCGTTCGGCCTGTCTAAATGACACCTCGCCTTTGTAGGATCTGTGAACGCCCCGTGAGCACGTCAAACGGTCCGTACGGCCGCTGACGCCGTCATCCGCCGGACACGGCTCGGACCGGGCGCCAGGACGAACGGCCGTCATCCGCTCCCGAGGGCCCGAGGGTGCAACCAGCGGCCGTGCCGGGAGCGTCTCTGCGGTCATCGCCGGTCGGGGCCGTGACAGCCGCGACAAAGGGGCATTGGGGAAGAGCGAGTACGCATGGCTGCAGAGAATCCACGGTCGAAAGCGGTGGCGTGCGCGTACAACCCTGACGGGGGGAAGCGTGTCCAACAGACGTGGCAGAGGTACTCGACATCGCAGGGGTGGCGACACCCGGCGTTCCCGTACGCCCCTTCCGCAGGCCGCTGCGCCTGCCGGGGGGCATGCCGGTGATCGCGCCCGTACCGTCCTCACCCTCGACGCCCCCCCGATCCCGGGCCGCCGCTCCGGCGCTGGCCCCGGCCATCCCCCCGCAGCGTGACGGCGCCGAACCGGCGACCCCGGCCGCGACGGGGAACGGCAGGGGGCCGGGGTCCGGCACGGGCCCGAACGGGTCGGCGACCATGACGGCGACGGTGCCCGCGGTGGCGCTCGGGACGACCGTCGACCACCTCACCGAGACCTACCGCGCCCACTACCGCTCCCTGCTGGGACTGGCCGCGCTGCTCCTCGACGACACCGCCTCCTGCGAGGACGTCGTCCAGGAGGCGTTCATCCGGGTGCACTCCGCGCGCAAGCGCGTCAGGGACCCCGAGAAGACCCTCGCCTATCTGCGGCAGACCGTGGTCAACCTCTCCCGCTCGGCGCTGCGCCGCCGGATCCTCGGGCTCAAGCTGCTCTCCAAGCCGATGCCGGACATGGCGAGCGCGGAGGAGGGGGCGTACGAGCAGCTCGAACGGGACGACCTGATCAAGGCCATGCGGGGACTCCAGCGCCGTCAGCGCGAGGTGCTCGTACTCCGCTACTTCGCGGATATGACCGAGGCCCAGGTCGCCCAGACGCTGGGGATATCCCTCGGCTCGGTGAAGGCGTACGGCTCCCGGGGCATAGCGGCGCTCCGGATCGCCATGGAGGCGACGAAATGAGCGGCGCGCGCGACGACGGCATACGAACTGACCGGTACGGGCCGGACGGACCCCTCGACGACCGGACTGGAAACGGAATTGTGAACAACGGGCCGGAACACGAACACGACCAGGGCGACCCGGTCCCTCCGACCGCCCAGGACACCCCCGACGCGGAGACCCCGGCCGCGGACCCGGCCGCGACGGACCCGGCTGACCCGGCTGACCCGGCTGATTCGACTGAGCCGGCTGATTCGACTGAGCCGGCGGACCCTGCCGATGCGTCGGATTCTGCCGCCCCGGTCGACCCGGCCGACCAGACCGTTCCGGTCGCCACCGTCGGTACGCCGGACACCGCACCGGACGCCACGCCGGACACCGCACCGGACGCCACGCCGGACACCGCACCGGTGGTCCCCGTCTTCGCGGCCGGACCCGAGCTGGACCTCGGCCGGCTGCTCCACGGCGCGGTCGACGACCTCCGGCCCGCCGACAACGCCCTGGACCGGCTGCGGACGGCCGTACCGGCGCGCCGCGCCCGGAAGCGCCAACTGCTGATCGGCGCGGTCGCCGCCGTGGTCCTCACGGGGACCGCCGTACCGGCGCTGCTGCATGTGGCCGACGCCAAGAGCGACAACCGGACCAACACCGCGAACGCCGGCCACGAACGGCCCACCGGCGGCAACGAGGGCGGCAGCCCGGGCACCACGGGCGACCGCGAGGGCCCCGCCCGGCCCCAGCCGACCCCGAGCAAGGGCAAGGAGACCGCGCCCGGTCAGCGGCCCGGCGGCCCCAAGGGCGAGCCCGGCGGCCAGACCCGTGCCCCGGGCCCCCAGAACCCCGGCAACAGCGACGGCGGCAGCGTTTCCGTGCCCCCGCCCATCTGCGGCCAAGGCCAGCTTCGCACCGTCTCGGAGAGCGCGGACGCGCCCGACGCGAGCGGTACGGTCTACGGCTCCTTCCGGATCGCCAACCGCTCCGACACCTCATGTGTGGTCACGGACAACGGCGATGTGGACATTCACGGGAGCGGCGCCGCGGATATGTCCAAGCTCCAGGTGGTCGAGCACGTCGCCGGTGACGCGGCCCCCGGGCTGCCCGACCCGTCGACGGAGCTGGCCTCGGTCCTGCTGGAGCCCGGGGAGGCGTACGAGGTGAAGTTCGCCTTCGTCCCCGGTGAGTCCTGTTCCACCGGCAATCCGTCTCCCGACCCCACGGCCACCGAGGGCACCACCGGCGGCGGCGCCGAGAACCCGGGCGGCGCGCCCCCGGCCGGGGGCGAGAGCCAACCGGGCACCGGCAACCCCACACCCGACTGGGCCATGATCCACGTCCAGCACATCTCCCAGGCCGGTGCGGTGGCCGCGACCGGTATCGACGACGTCTGCGCCGGTACGGTCTACCGCACGGGCCTCCTGAGCGGCTGACCCGCCGCACCCGCGACGACCATGACGGCCCGGCTCCCGGGCCGACCGGTACCCGAGAGGCGCGAGAGTACGAGCCGTGGACGACACGATCCGGGCCCTCTGCGGCCATCTCCGGATCCGCGCGGACCGGCGGGAGACCGTGGGTTTCACCCTCCGCGACGGCCGGGACTTCCTCGGCCGGATCCTGGAACTCGACACGGACGGCACCGAGTACCGGCCCGAGGACTGGGAAGAGGACGATCCGCCACCCGGTGACACGCCCCCGCCCCGCGCCCTGCTCGGCTGGCAGTACTCACCCATCGCCGCCCAGGCTGTGGGCGACCCCGACTGGTCCCCCGCAGACGAGTGGATCACCCTGACGGATATCGTCCCCGGCACCTTCGCCCACTACGACCGCGAAGCCTCGCCCCGCTGGACGCCCTACCCGTCGCCCTGACCGGCCCCGCGGACCGCCGTACCGGCTCCGGGAACGCCCGGCCTCAGCCCGACGCCCGCCCGGCCCCGGCCTCAGCCCCGGCGCTGACCTCGGCGGCACCGGTCTCCCGACCCGCGTCCGGCTCCGCGTCGGGGCCCGCGTCCGTGTCCGGGCCCTTGTCGGGGTCCGGGACCGCGCCCGTTTCCCCGCCCGGCCCGGGACCGGAACCGGTCTCCGGCATCAGCCCCAGGGCCGCGTCCTTCTGCAGTTCCACCTCCCGCCGGAAGAACCGGAACCACATGAAGAGGATGAACGCCACCCCGGCGTACCACTCGCCCGAGTACCCCAGGTTCTGGAACGCCTTCAGATCCAGCCCGGTGCCCTCCGGCAGCGTCGCCGGAACCGCCTTCAGCCCCGCGTCCGCCCGGCTGAGGGTGATGTAGGCGTCGTACACATCGTCCGGGACGAGATTGACCAGCGCCGCCGCACTGATCATCGCCAGCTGCCCCTCGGGCAGCCCGCCCGCCGTGTGCACCCCGTCCTTGCCGACGGTCTCCGACGCCTGGAGGGCGCCCGCGACCGCGACCCGGCCCGTCGGCGCGGCGGGCGCCTCGGCACCCTCCGGAAGCCAGCCCCGGATCACCGGAAGCACCCGGCCCCCGTCGGTCTTCAGCAGGGTGAGGACATACGACCCGGTCAGGTCGTCCAGCTTCCGCCCCGGGACGAGGAACTGCTCGCCGTAACGCCCCTCGGCGGTCGCCGTCCGGCCGGACGTCTCCTTGTCCACCGGCAGCAGCCGGTCCAGCGGCGTCGGCTTCAGCTCCTCCGCCGTGGGCGCCCGCTCCGCCTCCTTCTGGGCCTCGGCGCGGTCCTCGAACCGGCCGAGCTGCCAGGTCCCCATGAAGATGCACAGCGGGATCGCCAGCACGGCGAAGAGATTGATGCCCAGCCACCGGGGCGTCAGCAGGAACCTGTACACCCCTCCACGGTACGGAACGCGTCCGGGCTATTCGGCCGCACCCCCCTCTCCGGCCGCGCCGCCAGCGCCGGCCGAGCCGTGACCAGGCTTCGGCAGATGCGCCTCGGCGAAGGCGATCTCCATCGCCACCTGCTTGATCCGCTCCTCCACGACCAGGGACCCATGGCCCGCGTCATAGCGGTAGACCTCGTGGACCGCGCCCCGGGCCGCCAGCCGGTCCACATAGTTCTCCACTTGGCGGATGGGGCAGCGGGGGTCGTTCACCCCGGCCGAGATGTAGACCGGCGCCCGGACCGCGTCCACATATGTCAGCGGCGACGACGCCTCGAACCGCTCCGGCACCTCCTCCGGCGTCCCGCCCAGCAGCGTCCGGTCCATCGCCTTCAGCGCCTCTATCTCGTCGTGGTACGCCGTCACATAGTCGGCGACGGGCACCGCGGCCAGACCGAGTGCCCACGCATCGGGCTGGGTGCCGAGACCGAGGAGGGTGAGATAGCCGCCCCACGAGCCGCCCGCCAGGATCAGCCGCTCCGGGTCGGCCAGCCCGGACTCCACCGCCCACTCGCGGACCGCCGCGATGTCCTCCAGCTCGATCAGCCCCACCCGGTGCTTCAGCGCGTCCGTCCACGCCCGGCCGTAGCCCGTCGAGCCCCGGTAGTTGACCCGGACCACCGCATAGCCCTGGTCGACCCAGGCCGCCGGACCCGCCGCGAAGGCGTCGCTGTCGTGCCACGTCGGGCCGCCGTGGATCTCGAAGACCGTCGGCAGCGGACCACTCGCCCCGGCGGGCCGCTGCACCAGGGCGTGGACCGTACCGCCCGGCCCCTCCACCCAGGCGTCCTCCACCGGCACCGACTCCGGCGCCTTCGGCCCGGGCGGATCCAGCACCACCCCGCCCGACGTCGACCGCACCTGCGGCGGCAGCGCCGCCGACGACCACAGATACTCCACCTCGCCACCGGGCCGCGCCGTCGCCCCGGAGACCGACCCCGCCGGGGAGTCGATCCGAGTCGGCTCCCCGGTTGCCAGATCGTACCGCCACAGCTCGCCCCGGGCCTTGAAACTGTGGGCGATCAGCAGTCCCGAACCGTCGGGGAACCACTCGGCGGCCACATCGCCCGGCAGATCGATCGCCAGCGGGATCTCCGCACCGGAGGCCACGTCCCAGATCATCGGCTCCCAGCGGCCCCGGCGCTGATGCCCCACGAGCAGCCGGGTGTCCCCGTCCACCGGGGCGAACCCGAGGACCTCCAGACCCAGCTCCTCCGTGCCGCCCCGGGTGTCGTCCAGCTCGGCGACCGTACTCCCGTCGAGCCGGACCACCCGCAGCGCCGAGTGCATCGCGTCGCCGTGCTCGGTGTGCTCGACGGCGATCAGCGTGCCGTCGTGCGAGAGATCACCGACCCCCGCCGACTCCCGGTGCCGGTAGATCTCCACCGGCCCCGCGACCGGCTCCCCGGCCCCGCCCTCACCGACGGCACCCGCTGTATCCGCGGCGTCCCGCCCCGGCGGCCGTACGACATGGATCGTCGAACCGTCCTCGTCGGTGGACCGCCCGACCACCGCGACCCCGTTCGCACCGATCGCCAGACCCGCCGAATAGGAAGGAGCCAGCCCCGGCACCGCGGGCTCGTCGGGCCCGCCGCCGAAGGGCTGCCGCAGCCATATCCCGAACTCGTCCCCGTCCGTGTCCGAGAACCACCAGATCCACTCGCCGTCCGGGGAGAGCGTCCCGCTCGTCGTGCCGTTCGGCCGGTCGGTGACCTGCCGCTGCTCACCGGTGGCCCGGTCCCAGGCGTACAGCTCGTAGGTCCCCGTCGCGTTCGAGACGAACAACGAGCGGTCGGGGGCGTCCCTGGCCCAGTCGGGAAGGGAGACACGAGGCGCCCGGAAGCGCTGCTCCCAGGCCGGGGCCTGCGGCTGATTCGGCTGCGTGGTCTCAGTCATGACCCCATTCTGCGCCGGGACGCCGACAAACCGTTCGCGCCGTCCTCAGCCTGTGGATAACGTCGGGCCATGTCAGCATCCACGATCCCCGACGACTGGCGCGACGCCAACCGATCCAACTGGGACGAGCGGGTCCCCATCCATGTGGCCAGTGACTTCTACGACGTCGACGCCTTTCGCGCGGGTGAGGACCGGCTGCGCGACTTCGAGCTGACGGAGGTCGGCGACGTCACCGGCCGCAGTCTGCTCCATCTCCAGTGCCACTTCGGTCTCGACACCCTGAGCTGGGCCCGGCGCGGCGCCTCGCGCGTCGTCGGCCTCGACTTCTCCGCGCCCGCCGTCACCGCCGCGGGCGCCATCGCCGAGGAGATCGGCCTCGGCCCCGAGCGGGCCGCGTTCGTGACCTCCGATGTGTACGACGCGCCCCACACCGTGCCCCCGGGCCCGTACGACATCGTCTACACCGGCCTCGGCGCCCTCAGCTGGCTGCCGGACATCGACCGCTGGGCCGAGGTCGCGGCGTCCTTCGTGGCACCCGGCGGCTTCCTCTATCTCGCCGAGTTCCACCCGATCACCGACGTCCTCGACGACGAGACGGGGACCCGGGTGGTCCATGACTACTTCAGCCGCGAGCCGTGGGAGGAGGACGAGCCGGGCACGTACACCGACCCGGCCGCCACCACCGCCCACAACCGCACGGTGGAATGGCAGCACCCGATCGGGCGGGTCGTCTCGGCGATCTGCGCGACCGGACTGCGGCTGGAGTTCCTGCACGAGCACGACATGACGCTCTGGGACCGGTTCGCGTCCCTGGAAGTACGGGACGGCTACCGCCGTTTCCCCGCCGGACAGCCCCGGATCCCCCTGATGTACTCCCTCAAGGCGACCCGCCCGGCCTGACCGGTGCCCGGCTCCCGGGCGGCCCGGAACCACGGCCGCCCGGGAGCTCGGCCCGGAGATCCGGCAGCCCGGGACCGGCACACATCGCCGGGCTCCGGCCCGGGCCCGGGTCAGCGTTCCCGCGCCGTACGGCTCCCCGGCTCCGAGGGCAGCCGTACCACCGCGACCCCGCCGTCCAGATCCACGGTGGAACGATTCGGCGGCGCCCCGTCCTCGTCGTCGTCCTTCATCAGCAGGGAGCTGTGCCGCTCCCTCAGCTCCGTCGCCTTCCCCGGCGAGAAGGACGCGTGCAACTGCTCGAAGCCGGTCGCGGAGACCCGCCCGGTCCGCCGGCCGCGCCCGGTGGCCCGCAGGGCGTAGTCCACGAAGGCGATCACGGTCAGCAGGATCACCAGCCCCGGCAGCGTCATGAAGACGATGAACTGCACGGCTCAGCCCCCGGCGCGTATCGCGGCCCGGCCGAGGTCCCGCGACCCCGCCCCGAGCAGGGCCACCGCCGCCGCGTACCCCGGCCCCGCGGGCAGATCCGACAGGGCGCAGGGGAGCCCCGGCCCCATCGCGTCCGGCCGGGGGAGAGGCCCGGCGCCGACATGGATACCGGCCACGCCCTCACCCAGCCCGGCACCCGTCGCCTTGAGGACGGACTCCTTACGGGTCCAGCAGCGGGCGAAGGCCAGCGGGCGGTCCCCGGGCGCCAGCGCGTTCAGCTCCGTCCGTTCACGGGGGTGCAGCTGGCCGCTCACCTCGGCGACCGTGCTCGCGTTCGGCACGGCCTCGACGTCCACCCCCACCGGTGCCTCGGCCAGCGCGATCAGCACCCGGCCGTCGGCCGTCCGGCTGGTGTGCGAGAGGGAGAAGTGGATCCGGTCGCCCGGCACGGCCGGACGGCCGTGCGGCCCGCCGCACTGCCCGCAGGGGCGGCGCTCCATCGTCACCGCCGCGGGGTCGATACCCAGCCGCGCCCCCAGCAGCCGACGGAGCGTCACATGCGCCACCGCGTAGGCGTGCCGGTCCACGGGCCGGAGAAAGGCGTCCAGCCGGGACGACTCCTCGGCGTCGAGCAGATGGCGGTGGGCGAGCGCCTCCTCGGCCAGTTCGGCCACCCGGCCGTACCAGACCAGGTCGATGCCCGGGGGTGGTGCGAGATGCTCGGCGGTCGTGGCCACAGCTGCCTCGTCCTCTCCGGTTTCCGGCTTTCCGGCGAACCGGTTCATCGGGGTGATGGTGCGTACGACGGGGCAACCAGTGGATCACCGCCCCCGGAGCCGGGCAAGGGCCCGCCACGTCGAAGTGGCGGACCCTTGTCCTCTGTTGCTCGCGGATCCCCTGTATCGAGGATCCCCGGTTCTCGCCGAACCCGACCGGGTCAGATGTTGACGCCGAAGTCCTGGGCGATGCCGCGCAGCCCGGAGGCGTACCCCTGGCCCACGGCCCGGAACTTCCACTCCGCGCCGTGGCGGTACAGCTCGCCGAAGACCATCGCGGTCTCCGTCGAGGCGTCCTCACTCAGGTCGTAGCGGGCCAGCTCGGCGCCGCCGGCCTGGTTGATCACGCGGATGAACGCGTTGCGCACCTGGCCGAAGGACTGGCCGCGGCTCTCGCCCTCGTGAATGGAGACCGGGAAGACGATCTTCTCGACCTGGGCCGGGACGGTATCCAGGTTGACCTTGATCTGCTCGTCGTCGCCCTCGCCCTCACCCGTGAGGTTGTCGCCCGTGTGCTCCACGGCGCCCTCGGGGCTCTTGAGGTTGTTGAAGAAGACGAAGTGCTGGTCCGAGACGACCTTGCCGTTGCCGTCGACCAGCAGCGCGCTCGCGTCGAGGTCGAAGTCCGTCCCGGTGGTCGTCCGGACGTCCCAGCCGAGGCCCACGACGACCGCGGACAGGCCAGGGGCCTCCTTGGTCAGCGAGACATTGCCGCCCTTGGAAAGGCTGACACCCATGGAAATCCCTGCGCAATCCGGCGCGGGCCGCGCCTTCCTTGACGTTTCCTTTGCCCAATGTGTCCAACGAGCCGACCCCGGCCCCGGTTCCCGGCTCCGGCAAAGTCCGTGAACTTTTGTCCCGTACGCCGTACTCCCTGGCTTATAGGCCACCCGAACGGCCCCACCGGGACCGGACCACCGGACCGCCCGGGCGTCTCCGGACCACTCGCGCGCCTCCGGATCAGCCGGCCGCCGGTTCCGCCCCGGTCCCGTTCCCGGTCTGCTTTTCCGGCTGCCTCCCGGTCTTCCCGGTCTGCGTTTCGGTCTTTCCGGCCGAGGCGCCGATGCCCTCCAGCACCTGGGCCGCGACGAAGCCGATCACCGAGCAGACCGCCACCAGCGGCATCTGATTCGCCGCGTCGGGACCGAGCAGCAGGGCGGCCAGTACGGCACTGGTCACCGGCAGCCGGGTGACCACGGCCGTCGCGGTCACCACCCCGAGCGCGAGACCCGCTGTCACCCCCAGCCCCGGCAGCCCCGAACAGGCCACCCCCATCGCCGCGCCCAGCAGCACCGCCGGGAAGATCGGCCCGCCGCGCAGCCCGCCGAGCGCGATCCCCCAGGCCAGCCCCTTGCAGAGGACGAGCGCCAGCAGCGCCGCGACCGGCCAGGCCCCCGGGTCGGCCGCCAGCACCCCCAGCGTGGCCTGCCCCGAGAGCGCCGCCTCCGCCGGGGAACGGCCGGTGATCAGGGCGTACGCGGAAATCAGCACCCCCACCGCGACGGCGCAGACCACCGTGCGCGGCCCGGTCCTCGTCCGGGTCCACACGGCGGTGACCGAACCCAGCCGGTGGGCGTGGAACACGATCACGGCGATCACCACGGCGACCGGTACGCCCCAGAGGAAGTCACCCGCGTCCGGGGTGGCGTCCGGCGGTACGGAAGGCAGCGACAGGGCGCCCGTGGACAGCCCGGTCCACTGCCCGAAACCGGTGAAGACCAGCGCGCCGACCCCGCTCGCCAGCAGACAGGGCAGCAGCAGGACGAAGAGCTGGGTGCCCGCGAGCCCCGCCGCCTCGACGATCATCACGACCGCGACCAGCGGCCCGCCGAAGATGGTGGAGATCGCGGTCGTCGAACCGCTCATGGCCAGGACGAGACCCGCCTTGGGATGGGCGGCGCTCCGGACCGCCCGCAGGGCGAGCAGCGCCAGCCCGCTGCCCAGCGCCATCAGGGGCGCCTCCGGGCCGAGTACCACCCCCAGCGGCAGGGTCGCCAGCGCCGCGAGCACCACCCCGGGCAGCGCCTCGGGCCCGAGCGGCGGCCCGCCGAGACCGTCCACCGGCCGGTGGCCGCCACCGCCCGGGAAGCGGGTGACGACCGGCGCCAGGATCAGCCCGGCCAGCAGCAACGCGGGCAGCGGCCACCACCACGGGGGCTCCGAGTAGCCGACGGCCTGCGGGAGTTCGGTCCAGACGGCGTGCTGGAGTTCGTGCTGGAGGGTGACGAAGAGGAACGAGAGGAAGGCGATCGGTGCGCCGATGACCGCCGAGAACAGCAGCAGGACGAGATAGCCGCGGCTGCGCAGGACGTTCCCCAGCGGGACATCACTCGCCGTACCGGGCCCGCTGGGCGCCGCCGCCCCCGGTGCCCGCGCCGATTCGTCCCCGCCCGCTGTGGCACCCGTCCCGGCACTCGGCCCGGACCCGTCGCGCGGCCCGTCTCGCGGCCCGGGATCCGCGCCGTCGCGGCCCGACCCGGAGCCCGGTCCGGAACCGGAGCCCCGTCCGGAACCGGGGCCGCCGCTTCCGCCGGGCGGCGCCGTTCCGTCGTCCGTACGCATGCCTCCACTCAAAGCCCCCGCCGGACCCCCGGCGCGGGGACGGGCCCGTACGGGTGATCCCGCACCCGTACGGGTCACCAACGCTCGCCCGCCCGGCGCACTACCGATTCGCTGGCGGTGACGGCCCCCTCCCGCGGATTCGGGACGGGACGGTACGGACGCCCGATCCGGACGCCCGGCACGAACGGCCCCGAGGCCCGGTGGTGGAGGAGGCGCTCATGGCTGACGGGACCCCGGGCCCCGCCGACCCCCACGACGACGAACTCCACCGCCTCCGCGAGCGCGTCGCGGCGCTGGAGCGGACCCGCCCGCCCGCCGGGCACCACCGCGTCCGCGCCTTCTTCTCCGCCCTGCTGATCGTGATCGGCTGTCTGCTCGCCCCGCTGAGCGTCGTCGCCGCCTGGGCGTCCCAGGAGGTCGGTGACACGGACCGCTATGTCTCCACAATCGCCCCCATCGCCGCGAACGCCGACGTCCAGGACGCGGTGGCGAACCGGGTGACCGACGCCGTGATGGCCCATATCGACCTCAACACCCTGCTGGAGGGCGTCGCCCCGGCGGAACGGCCGAGGGTGGCGGCCGCCCTCGGCAAGCTGGGCGGCGCGCTGGAGGGAGCGGTCCGCAGCTTCGTCCACGACAAGACGCGGCAGATCGTCGCCTCCGACCGCTTCCAGACCTTCTGGGTGAACGCGAACCGGAAGATCCACAACGCTGTGGACAAAGCCCTGACCGGCAGCGGCGGCGGCGCGATCCAGCTCACCGACAATGCCGTCCAGATCGACCTGGCACCCGTGATCGAGCAGGTCAAGGCCGATCTGGTGGCCGACGGGCTGACCGTCGCCGGAAAGATCCCCGAGATCCACACCCAGTTCACGGTCGTCAAATCCGATGACATCGGAAAGCTGAAGACCGGCTTCCGGCTGCTTCAGCTGGCCGGGTTCTGGCTGCCGGTCCTGGCCCTGGTCCTGGTCGCGGCGGGAGTGCTGCTCGCCGTCCACCGCCGCCGGACCCTGGTCGCCGCGGTGCTCGGAGTCGCCTTCGCGACCCTGGTCCTCGGCCTCGGACTGACCGTCTTCCGCGCGGTCTATCTGGACGCGCTCCCGGCCTCGGCCTCCCGTCCCGCCGCGGGCGCGGTCTACGACGCCATGGTCCGGCTGATGCGGACCACCATCCGGATGGTCGTCGCCCTGGGCATCGTGATCGCTCTCGGCGCCTGGCTGACCGGCCGGGGGCGGCGGGCCGCCCTGGTCCGCGGATTCTGGCACTCCGGTATCCGCGCGGTACGGTCCTCCGCCGACCACGCCGGGCTGCGCACCGGCCCGGTCGGCCCCTGGCTGCGCCGCTACCGCCGCTGGATCCTCTGGGTCCTGGTCGCCCTGGCACTGCTGAGCTATCTGCTGTGGAGTTATCCCACGGCATGGGTCGTGGTCGGCATCGTGCTCTGTCTGCTGCTCGCCCTGGCGATCGTGGACTTCCTCGCCGACCCGCCGGAGGACCCCGAGGGCTCTGAAGGCTCCGAGGACCCCCGGCGGCCCCGGGTGGCCGGAAAAGGCCGGTCCGCCGACGGGACCGGCTGACCCGCCGGACCGTCCTCCCGCCCGGGTCGTCATTCCGGACATCACCCGAACGGGTGCATCCGAATAGCGGTACGCGAGGTCCGGTCCGACGCTCGAATCCGGAACCCTGTGCGCGTCGGGCGTACGGGATGACGAAGGAGAGTCCCATGACCCAGGCATCACAGCCGACCGGGGCCCCGCCGCCGCACAGGTCCCGGACCGGCCGCGGAGCGGGCTCCGGTTCACCGGGCAACAGCGCATGGGCGGTCGGCGGGGTCGTCTTCGCCGGGGTCCTGATGCTGTGCAACGGCGTCCTGGCGATCCTCCAGGGCATCGCGGCCATCAACAAGGACGTGGTCTACGGCGCGGTCGGGGACTACGTCTACCGGATCAACCTCAGCGGCTGGGGCTGGATCCATCTGATTCTCGGCATCCTGCTGGTGATCACCGGCTACGGGGTGCTCAAGAACATGGAGTGGGCGCGCTGGCTGGGTATCTTCCTGGCCTCGATCAGCCTGATCGCGCAGTTCCTCTTCCTGCCCTATCTGCCGGTCTGGGCACTGATCATGATCGCGATCGATGTGTTCATCATCTGGGCCCTGGCGGTGTACCGCTCCACGGACGAGGAGCCGCTGCTCTGAGCCGTACGGCGCTTCCGCCGAAGGACCGACATTCCGTCCGGTGTTACGGGGGCGGCCGACCGCACACCCTGGTCGGCCGCCCCTCACGGTTGCCCGTCACCCGTCACCCGTCGCCCGTCAGCCGCCCGGCCCACCGGGGTACGGGCATCACCAGGACGCGGGGCTCGGCCAGCGTGTAGTGCGCCGAGTTGGCGATCCACATCCGGGCGCCGTCCCGGGCCAGCGCCGACGGGTTCCGCAGCCCGTCGTCCTCGTCCAGTACGGGTACGACCGCTCGCCCCGCTGACGCGCCCCCGCCGCCCCCGTCACGGTCCCCGCCGCCGCCCCCGTCTCTGCCGCGGATCAGGAGCAACCGGCTGTCGGTCACTCCGGTGACGAGCAGGGTGTCACCGTCCCCCGTGAACTCCAGATCGTCGATCTCGCCCAGCCCCTCGGCCACCGTCCCGGGCCGCCCGGCAGCGGGAGCTTCCGCTGACCCGGTCACCGGGAACCGGAGGACCGTCCCCCGGTCGTGGTTGGTCACCCAGACCGCGCCCCGGTGCACCCTGATCCCATTGGCTCCGGCGAACCCCGCCGGATCCGGGGCCAGCAGCGGATCCGAACTCCAGACCACCGCCCGCCCCCCGCCCCGCGGCACCCGCAGGATCACCCCGGCGACGGAATCGGTCACATACAGCTGCCCGGCCCGGGAGTCCAGCGCGATCCCGTTCGGCAGCCCGTCGGCGGGCAGGACGGCGATCCGGCGCATACCGCCGCCGTCCGGCGACAACCGCCACACCCCGGTGAGTTCCGCGGTACCGGTGCCGTAGGTGACATAGAGCGTTCCGTCGCCGGCCCGGACGATCCCGCCGAGGAACGGCTCCCCCACGGCCGGAGTCTCGGCCGACGGCGGGGGAGCGGGCAGGGTCGCCAGAACCCGTACCTTCCCGGCCGGGGAGATCCGGGCGATCTGGCGGGTATGGGCGAAGGTGACCACCGTCGACCCGTCCGGTTCGACGGCGATGCCCTCCGGCTGCTGCCCCGCGTCGATATCCAGCCCCGCCAGCACCCGCACCCGGGCCGCCACCTCCGCGAGCCCCGATCGCCCCATCACACCCGGATCAGCCGCCTCTTGATCCCCCGTTGCCTTCCCGTCACCCCCGGTATCGCCCCCGGGCCCGGCCGCCGACCCCGCACCCGACCCCGGCTCCGCTCCAGCGGCGGCCGAGGCGGAGAGCCGGGCAGGCGGCTCCGCGGTGGTGACCGTCCTGCCCGCCTCGCCACCCGTCGGGCCGTCCACGCCTCCGGCCCGGGAGACATACAAGGTGATCAGTACGGTGCACGAGACGGCGACGAACCTGCGCGAGAACTGGGGCACGGGGTTCTCCTGTACGGGAGCGCCCACCCGGCACCCCTCCGGGAGAGGGATACACCGGCGGTCAGAGCGTCACCCTACGGTCTCCGGTGTCACCAACCCCGTCTCATACGCCAGGATCACCGCCTGAGCCCGGTCCCGGAGCCCCGTCTTGGCGAAGATCCGGTTGATATGGGTCTTCACCGTATGGTCGGAGATCGACAGGGCGGTGGATATCTCGGCATTGGAGAGCCCCCGGGCGATCAGGACCAGTACATCGATCTCCCGTGGTGTCAGATCCACCGCGGGCTTCCCCGCGAGCACCGGCCGGTGCAGCCGGGCGAACTCGGCGATCAGCCGCTTGGTCACCGCGGGCGCGAGCAGCGCCTCACCCGCCGCGATCACCCTTACCGCGTGCAGCAGTTCGGGAAAGGTGGCGTCCTTGAGGAGGAATCCGCTGGCCCCTGCCGCCAGCGACTCGTAGATGTATTCGTCGAGTCCGAAAGTGGTGAACATCAGGACCCGGGTGGCGCTGTCGGCCTCCGAGACGATCCGCCGGGCCGCGTCCACCCCGTTCATCACCGGCATTCTGATATCGAGCAGCGCGATATCGGGCCGCCGCTCCAGCACGATCCGGACCGCCTCCGCCCCGTCCGCCGCCTCACCGACCACCTCGATGTCGTCCTGGGTCGAGAGGAGGTTGACGAACCCGGCCCGGACCATGGCCTGGTCGTCCGCCACCACGGCCCGGATCACCATCCCCGCCCCTTTCCACCACGCCGCCCGGCACTGCCGCCGGCTGTCGCGTCCCCGCTCATGACACCCACCGCTACCGCCGGCGAACCGTTCTCCTCCGGTGCGGCCGGCCGGCCCTTCCCGCCGCCCCACTCGCCGCGGCCTTCGACGGCGACGGGCAGTTCGGCGGCGACCAGGAAGCCTCCGTCCGGCCCGCGCCCCGTGGCCAGCCGTCCACCCGCCAGCGTCACCCGCTCCGTCATCCCGATGAGCCCATGCCCCCGCACGGGCGCCGTCGCTCCCACCTCGGGCCCCGGCCCGTCGTCCAGGACCCGGACCGCCAGCCGGTTCACCCCGTACTCCAGCCCGATCTCGGCGGTGGCCCGCGGTGCGTGCCGACGGACATTCGTCAGGGCCTCCTGCACGATCCGATAGGCGGTCAGCTCGATCGACCCCGGCAGCCGCCGCCGGTGCCCCGAGACGGTCAGCCGGGCGCTGCCCCCGCCGTCACGGTGGCGGGCCAGCAGCTCGTCCAGCCGGTCGAGGGTCGGCTGCGGAGCCTCGGCGGCCGTCCGCCGCCCCGTGACCTCGTCGGAGCGCAGCACATTGAGCAGTTGTCTCAGCTCGTTCAGTGCCTCCCGGGACGATCCGGCTATCTGCTGGAAGCCGTCACGGCCCTCGGGCGAGAGCCCCGGTGTCGTATAGGTCGCGCTTTCGGCCTGGACCGCGATCACCGACACCGAGTGCGAGACGATGTCGTGCAGCTCGCGCGCGATGGCCCGGCGCTCCGCCTCCGCCGCCTTGTGCCGCTCCAGACGTATCAGTTCGGCCTGCGCCGCCGCCCGCTCCCGCCGGGCCCCCTCGCGACTGCGGACCGCGTCCCCGGCGCTCACCGCCGCCACGATCGCCAGTCCGATCAGAAACGACTCGGCGAAGTATCCGAGCGATCCCCGGGAGCCGAGCGCCAAGGGGTCGGAGTACGGCCCGTCGAAGACGTCGGTCGTCACATGGAGCAGATCGACCACGGCCATCAGCCCGACACCGGAGGCGGCCAGCGCCACCGGATGGTGCACCCGATGGCGGGCGAGGGTGTAGAAGCCGATCAGCCCGCCTATGCAGACGGAGAGGAACAGGGCGGGCCGGAACAGGAAGTTCAACGGCGAGGCAAGGACGGCGAGATACCCCGCCAACGCCGGGCAGGCCCGACGCCACATCAGAGGCAGGGTCGCCGCGAGCGCCGTCGCCACGGCGGCTACGGCGATCACCACGGCCACCGTGGTCCCGGCGTCCAGCCGCAGCACCTCCGCGATCGCCCCGGCCGCCAGCAGCCCCCCGCTGATCCAGGGATATACGGGTGTCCGCACCCATTCCGCTATCCGCCGCGCGAGCCCGGCCCGGCCGATCGCGTCGGTGCCGGGCAGCCGGGACGGCGAAGCCGTACGCACCCCGTGCTCCTCGGGAGAGAGCAGCAGGAACCGCGGCAGCCGCCGAGCAGGCCGGTCACGGAGTCGGTCTTCCTGTCCTTTCATACCCGCAATTCTGCGGGCCACGAGGGTGGAGACGCGTCGGAGCACGGGTTGATTTCCGACCTCCACTCACCCCTCGGTTCGAGCCCGAACACCGGCCCCCGGTGTGACGAATCCACCGGCCCCGCATTCCTAACCTGCTGGTCAAGCGGTCGGTGCACCCGTACCCGGCCCGCATCACCCATGCACACCACCCACGTCACGACACCCACCAGCAGGGAGGCAGGCCGTGCCGCTGCCGCCGCACATGTCGAAGTCCGGTACCGGTATCGGTATCGGTACGGGTACCGATACCCGAATCCGCGCCCGGTCCGGAGGCCTTCGTCCGGTGCGCGGTGCCGCCGCCGATTCCACCGCGCCCCGGGCCGAGGCCCGCCGCACCGGCACCGCCATCCGCGTGTCCCCTTACGCCCTTCTCACGGCCGTGCCGCCGAGTCGGGCCGTCTGGCTGCTGTTCGCCGGGTTCGCGGGCGGATTCGCCCTGGTCACGGATGTCGCGACGCACCGATTCTGGGGCGGGACCGCCGCCGTCGGCTATCTGATCGCCGCGGTCGCCCCCGGGCGCCTCGCGCCGGTTCGGGCCGCCGCGCCGGCCGCCGCGCTTGCCGCGGCCCTCCCGCTCGCCGTCCTCGTCGTCGCGGGCACGGCCCAACTGGAGGTCGGGGTCGTCGAGGAGGCGGCGGCCCGGTTGCTGGAATCCGGCAGCCCGTACCACCCGGACCCCGCCAGGACCGCCGACTTCAACCCGTACCTCCCGGCGATGGCCCTGTTCGGCCTGCCGAGCGCGCTGACCGGCGGCGGACCGCTCACGGACCCGCGGCTCTGGTTCGCTCTGACCTTCGTCATCACCCTGACCAGCGCCTTTCGTCGCGTCGCCCCCGACAACCCCTCCCCGAACACCCGACCCCCCGGAGGCAGCCTTCACCCCGCCCTTCTCCTCGCCTGCCCGCCGGTCGCGATGTCCCTGGCCGTCAGTGGTATCGATCTCCCCCTCATCGGACTGATGTGCCTGGGCACGGTTCTCGCCGTGCGCGGGCGCCCCGGCGCGGCGGGCCTCGTGCTCGGCCTGGCGTCCGCCATGAAATGGACGGCCTGGCCCGGCCTCGCGGTCGCCTGTGCCGCGCTCGCGGCGACCCACGGCCGCCGGACGGCGCTCCGCTGCGGTCTCGCCGCCATCACGACGGTCACCGCCCTCGTGGTACCCGTACTGATCGGCGATCCGGCGGCCTTCTTCCGGCATGCCGTCGCCTTCCCCCTCGGCCTCGCCGACACCCCGTCACCGGCCGCGAGCCCGCTCCCCGGCAGGCTGATCGCCGACTATCTGCCCGGCGGTTCCGGCCGGGTGGTGGCACTGGCACTGCTGTGCGCGGCTGCGCTGCTGATGGCGGTCTCCCTGGTGGCCCGTCCACCCACGACCGTACGAGCCGCCGCGAACCGTACGGCCCTGGGTCTGCTCCTGGCCCTCGGTCTGGCCCCCGCGAGCCGCTACGGCTATCTCCTCTACCCCCTCGTCCTCGCCTTCCTCGCCCTCGCGGCACATCGTCCGGCCCCACCCGCGAAACCCGCCACCGGCCCCCCATCAGTCACACCAGCCGCATCACCGACACCTCACCCCCCCCTCCGCCCCCGACACCACCCCCGCCCCCGACCGAACGGTGAGCCGACACCCATGCCCAGGACCCTGATCATCACCAATGACTTCCCGCCCCGCCAGGGCGGCATCGAGACCTTCGTCCATGCCATGGCCGTCCGCTTTCCACCCGCTGACGTAGCCGTCTACACCTCCGCGGAGCCCGGTGCCCGCGCTCATGACGCCCGCCTCCCCTTCCCCGTCGTACGGGACACCGCCCGCACCCTCCTCCCCACCCGCCGTACCACCGCCCGCGCCGCCGCCCTCATCCGCGAACTGGACTGCGACACCGTCTGGTTCGGTGCAGCCGCGCCACTCGGACTGATGGCCGCCGCGCTCCGCCGCCGTACCCCCGTCCGCCGGATCGTGGCGACCACCCACGGCCACGAGGTGTGGTGGGCGCGCGCCCCCGGCGCACGCCGCGCCCTGCGCCGGATCGGCGCGACCGTCGACACCCTGACCTGTCTCGGCGACTACACCCGGCGGGCAATCGCCCCGGCACTGGACCCCGCCGCCTCGGCCCGGATACGACGGCTGGCACCCGGTGTCGAACCGTCGGAATTCACCCCGCGCGGCCCGGTCCCGACCCCGGAGGCGGTCGCGCTCCGGGCCGCTTACGGCATCGCTCCCGACGCGCCCGTGGTGCTGTGCGCGGCCCGCCTGGTGCCACGCAAGGGCCAGGACACCCTGGTCCGCGCCCTGCCGCTGATCCACCGTACGGTTCCCGGAGCCACCCTCCTGCTGGTCGGCGCGGGCCCCGGTGAACCCCGGCTCCGGCGCCTGGTCGCAGCCCTCGGCCTCGACGACCGGGTGGTCTTCGCGGGCGGGCGACGGCATTCGGAGATGCCCGCCTTCTACGCCGCGTCCGATGTGTTCGCCATGCCCTGCCGCACCCGTCGGGCCGGTCTGGAGGTTGAGGGCCTCGGCATCGTCTTCCTCGAAGCCGCGGCCTGCGCCCTGCCCACCGTGGTCGGCCGGTCGGGAGGCGCCCCGGACACGGTCGCGGACGGGAGGACCGGCTATGTGGTCGATCCCCGTTCCGTCGCCGCGGTCGCCGACCGGCTGACCCGGCTGCTGACCGACCGCGAACTGGCCGGTGCGATGGGCCGCGAGGGCCGTAAGCGGATCGAATCCGCCTGGACCTGGCACCACACCCACACCCGCCTCACCGCCCTCCTCGATCCCGCCGCGTCCGCGGCACCCCGGTGACCACGTACGACAACGACCGTGGCTCAGGGGCCCGGACTACCAACCCCGTACCCCTGAGCCACCTCATTCACCGATCCACCACCCCGAGGCAGCACCCGGCCTTATGCCATCCGCCGTACGACCGTCCTCGTCCTACGGCACCAGCTCTACGGCACCCGCCTTACGGCATCGGCCCTACGGAACTCGCCTTACGACGTCCCATCCGCCGCCCGGGGTGCCTTACTTCCCGAGGAAGGCGTTGTGGATCACGACCGTCGACTTGTTGCCCTGCTTGTCGACGACGACGGCCTTGAGCGAGACCGCCTTGCCCGCGTCCGGCGCCCGTACCGTGATCTTCCCGGCCTCGACCGGAACCTCATGCCACTTCTTGCTGTCGTACGACACCCTGACCTTCAGCGACTTGAGCCCGGTTCCCGCCGCCGCGCCCTGCACCTCGACGGGGAACGTCTGCCTGCTCCCCGCCGGAACGGTGGAGTCCAGCGCCGTTCGCGGCTGGAACCGGACCATGGAGACCGGAAGCGCCGTCGGGGCGGCGGTACGGGCCGAGGTGAAGGTCCACGAGGCGTCGATCCGGGTCCCGGCCCGGTTGACGACCGGATCCCGGTGGACCGTGGTCGCCACCGTGTACCGGGCGGACTCCGGCGCCAGGGTGAACGCCTTCGCGTCGAACGCCACGTCCTCCTGCGCGTACGGCGCCCCGTCGCGGTGGATGGTGGTCCTCGCCCCGGCGTACCGGATCCCACCACTGTGACCGGCGCCGTCGCTCACCAGGTCCAGCGTGCCCCGGATGGTGTCGCCGTCACGGACGATCCCGGTATCCGCGGTCAGCGAGGGCCCCGCCACACCGGTATTGAACTCCTCGGTGTACGTCCTCCCCGCCGTGTAAGGCCGTTCCGGCGCGTAGTACTGCGTATCGAAGTACTGGTCGCCCGCCGCGTCCGGGGCGCTGAGCGTTCCCCCTTCGAGGGCCCAGACGGCCCCGCTGTCCGTGGACAGATGGACATTCCGGGTCTCCGGGGCGGGCCGCTTGTGGAAGGGCCCCATCACACCGGCGCCGTGCGGCAGCGCACCGGATACCGCGAGGACGCCGTCGACACCGGGCGCGGAGGCACCGATACCCGCCTTCACCAGGGCCAGGTCCCCGATCCCGTACGACTTGGCGAAACCGGTGGCCAACTCGGTGACCGTCCCGCCGGTGAGGACGTGGTACTCGTCGCCGCCCCGCTCCCAGCGCGCCGCCCAGGTCTGGTTGAGGGAGCCCTGGGGGAGCCGGGGCCCCTGGTACGCCGTACGGACGTTCTCCAGGCTGCTGAAGTCGATCACCCGGCCCACTCCGGCCGGATCGAACGAGTACGACATCCCGGCCCTGGTCTGGCGGGCAGCCGGATCCGGCACCGTGATCGTCACCGGACGGGTGGTCCGGGCGTCCAGCCGCACCGTCGCGGGACCCGTGACGGAGAGCTGCGGATCGTCGATCAGATCCATTCCGCTCCCCGGATTCGCGGGGTCTACCAGCCGGTCGGCGCTGAGAGCGTAGGTGCCGCGCGGCACCCGTACCGTCACCGGCCCCGAAGAAAGATCCGGTATCACGCGCCGGCCCTCGGCCACGCCCGCATAACCCGACAGGTGCGCCTGCCAGCCGTTGGCGGGCGCGCCGTCCCGTCCCAGGGTCTCGAAGGTGACGTCGTACGACTCGACCTCGCGGTCCACCGTGGCGGCGGTCCGGACGGTCTGACCGCCGCCGGTCGCCACGACCGTGGTCGAGTACGAGTCATGGACCGTACCGCCGATACGGGTATCGGCCGTCAGCTCCACCGCGGCGGTACCGCCCGCCGGGACCGTGACCCGCTGCGCCCCCAGGGTGAAGAACCCGGCCGGGGCGGGCTGTCCGTCGGAGCCGATGGGCGAGGCCAGCGACAGGTCCAGGGTCAGATCGGCGGTACCGGTATTGCGGTACGTGACCCGCTTGGTGACCGGTGTGTCGTCGTGATGGGGCCACTGCTGGACGCCCAGATGGACCGACGCGGGCTCGGCGACCACCGTCTGGTCGATCGCCTTGTCGACCTGGATCCGGCCCGTACCCTGCTGGAACACCGTATGGGCGCCGCCCTTGGCCGACGCCATCAGCGCCGCCTTCAGCCGCTCACCCGTCCAGCCCGGGTTCTTCTGCTTGAGGATCGCCGCGGCACCGGCGGCGTGCGGGGCCGCCATCGACGTACCGTCCTGGGTCAGATAACCGGCCGGGTTCTGACCGCCGACACCCGTCGCCGCCGCGGCCGTTATGGCCACCCCGGGCGCGGAGACATCCGGCTTGACGGCGCTGTCCCAATTGCGGGGACCGGGCGACGAGAAGTCCGCGAGTACGTCGTTGTCGTCGACGGCGCCGACGGTCAGGGCGGCGTCGGCGCTGCCCGGCGAACCGACCCTGCCCCCGCGCAGCCCCTCATTGCCAGCGGAGATCGCGAACAGCACCCCCTTCTCCGCCGAGACCTTGTTGACCTGGGCCTCCAGCGGATCGATCCCGGGGAAGTCGAAGCCCCCGAGGCTCATATTGACGATGTCGGCGCCCTGGGCCACGGCCCAGTCGATTCCGGCGAGTACGGCGGAATCGTGGCCACCGCCCCGGTCGTCCAGCACCTTGGCGTTGATCAGCCGCGCCCCGGGCGCCACCCCCTTGAACCGGCTGTCCTTCACCCCGGCCCCGGCCGCGATGGAGGCCACATGCGTACCGTGCCCGACCCGGTCCCGCGCGTCCGGAGAGGCGCTGAAGTTCCGCTCCGCCACGACCCGGCCCGCCAGATCCGGATGGGTGGAGTCGATACCGGTATCCAGAACGGCGATCTTCACCCCGGTACCGTCGTACGACCGGTTCCAGGCCGCGGGCGCGCCGATCTGCCCCGTACTGCGGTCGAGCGTCGCCTTCCGCAAGCCGTCCAGCCAGATCCGCGAGATCCCGGAGGTCATGGCGGCGGCCCCGCCCCGCCCCGGCCGGGTCAGGGCGTCCCACAGCTGACCCGTACCGCCATCGGCACTGGTCAGGGCATCGGCGTTCAGTACCGGCAGACTCCGCCGCACGGTCGTCCCCTCGGCCCCGCGCACCCCGGCCCGAGCCGTCGCGGCGGCGGCGCCCCGGTACTCGACGATCACCTTCAGCCCGCCCCGGTACGCGGCCCGGTTCTCCGGCTTGGCCAACTCGGTGACGTCGAAGAGCCGACGGTCCAGCGTCCCGTCGGCGATCAGCCTGCGGGCGTCCCGCGGCACCACATAGGTCCGCCCGTCGTCCACCTCGGTGAAGAACGGGATATCCGCCCGCCCCTCGGCCCGCTCGATCCCCCCGACCCGGCCCCGGGCATCCACCCGAACCCGGTCACCGGTGATCAGGGTGACGGTATGCCCGCCCCCGCCTTTCCCCGCGGCCTTCCCGCCGACAGCCGGAGGCGCAACACCCCGCCCCTCGCTCTCCGCCGCCACCGCGCCCGGGCCGTTCAGCCCCGCCGCCAGCGCCACGGCGCATGCCACCGCCGCATATGAATTCCTTGCTGATTTGCGCAAGTCTCCCCCTGCACAGGAGTAATTCGACCGGACCTGTCCCGGCCTGCCCCGGGCCGCCGGGAAACCTGCACGGCCACGGAAGCCCGCAGTATGCGCATGCAACTTCGCGCCACTCAACGGAGGAAGGGAAACCGGAGTGCGAACGCAGCCCCGGCGAATCCGCAGGCCATCGCGGTGTCAGCCGGCAGACAGAAGGAAGCGAGCACACAGCGCACATTTTGCCGCGAACGACAACGCGTTCCCCGCCGAGCCACCCGCCGAATCCGTTCGAGAATCAAGGCTCCGAACAGCTGGCGCTCGATCTCGTCGATAACGGACCGGTAGGGCGCTACGGCGTCATCCGGCTTCGCCGGAGGGACAGGCGATGGACCCCTGCTTCAGGCGGTGATGCCCTTCAGTTGAACCACGGAGGGCTCGTGGTCCGAGGTCAGGTCGAACTCGGAGAACTCCCAGGACGTGATTTTCGCACTCTCGGGGACCCGATAGACGAAGAGCATCTTGCTTCTGAAGCCGGGTTGCAGCTGTTCGTTGCACTCGGGGTTGCCTGCTACCTCGTACAGGTCGTCAATGGTGTCGTAACGGCGATCTTCCTTGTCCAGCAATTTATTGATGATGGGCAGGCTGCAAGTGAGATCCATACTGGCCTTGGTGTCGTTGAACACCACTGTTTCCAGGACCACGTACTTGGCTCCGCTGCCTGCCTTCTTCGTGGCGCCCGCCATGACGATCGAGTCGGTTTCCCTGACCTTCTTGACCGTGACGACCGCGCCACCGCTGCGGGCTTCTTCTCCGAGCTTGAATCCCGCTGACGGGCTCGGGCTGGAGGGTTCGGGCTCGACGGGTTCAGGGTTGACCGGTTCGGGGTTGATACGGGGGCGGTCGTCCTGCCAGATCGAAGGCGATGGATCGGCGGCTGTACCGGCGGAGGAGCTCTTGTCGTCCGCGATGGTGTAGCCGAGTGCTGCGGAGGTCACCAGAAGGGCACCGCTGAGACAGAATGTGGCAATCTTCCAAGGGTTTCTGACGGCCCGGGGGGCGGTGGGCGGCTGCTCGGGAATCGGGGGGATCTGATCGCTCACAGAAGTCCTCTCACGGGAGGGTAGGTCGGCCGAGAGTCACGCAGCGCTTCGCTGTCGGCCCCGTCACTCTCGCCTCAGCGACCGGTGCCGAGCCCCCCTAGGGCATCCGAGTGGTCAGCCCGTCTGAAGCTCCGTAATGACCTGCCGTGCCCTGTACCGGGCGGGTTCGATCCGGGGGTCGTGCTGGTGAGCGCCCGGCCCGAGGATCTTCGAGGCCGCGAAGAGCGTCATCAACTTGCCGTCCCGGCTTCCGAAGTCGTGCCGCCGCTCGCTCCGTACGCGTTCGGCGAGCGCTGGGACGGCGAGGGATGCGGCCCACAGGGTGGCGGCGTCAAGGCCCCGGGGGGCGTTGCCCCAGTCCTCCCAGTCGAAGAGGGAGAAGCCGGGCGCGCTCATGTTGGCCCAGTTCAGGTCGGCGTGGGCCGGTATCCACCGCTCGACGGTCGTGTCGATCTCCTCGGGGAACACGCCGCGGATCGACTCGGTGACCAGCCCCTGCGTGATCGTGACGGTGTCCGGGGTCGCCACTCGCCGGGTCGTGTTTCGCGTGAGCGCGTCCAGGGAGGCCCCGAAGGCCCGCCACCACTCCCCGGGCAGCGCAGGCTCCGCGCTCAGCACGGCGGTCCCGACCGGCGCCCCGGGAAGGAGTCCGGTCTCGTCGGCCCGCCACATCACCGGCTCGTCCGCGTCACGCCAGACCACACACCCCTGCCACGCCGGCTGTACCACCCCTTCCAGCCGGGCGGCGCTCTCCGTACCGTTCCACCCCTGGTCGGTGATCTTGTCGAGCGGGCGCCGCTCCAGCCGTACCCAGGTATCGCGCCCGGTCCTGGCGCCGACAGACCGGCGTTTGCGCACCACCGTGTTCGGATCCAAGCGCGTCTGAAGGGAACGTTCGACGCGATCAAGCAACTCGTCGACCGGCTCAACTCGCAAGTCAACAGTGCGAACAGTGGAGACCGAGTGCGTCATGCGGGGACCGTAACAGCGGGCTCCGGTGCTACGAGGGCATCCGAGCCAAGAGGGACGAGTGGCTATTGGTGTGGTCCGGGCATGCCTCTCCCGCGCCATATCGTGAAGGAGGCTGTCTGGGGCGACCTGCGCACCGCGCGCTACTGGAGCCTGCGTCATCCCGAAGGCATCCGGACGGATACCGCTGGGTACGGGTCTTGACCCCGGCACCCTCGACACTTGTTACCCGGCTCAGCCCGAACCAGGTCATCACGTCTCTTGGCGCGCGGAAGCTCCGCGACCTGAGTGCATCGGCAGCAACCGGCAGCAGCGCTGGACACTCGGGAACCGACAGTCACGCAGATACACACACAGCAACGCCAGAGGGCCCTTACCGATTAGGTAAGGGCCCTCTGACCTGCTACTTAGCTGTCGGGGTGGCGGGATTTGAACCCACGACCTCTTCGTCCCGAACGAAGCGCGCTGCCAAGCTGCGCCACACCCCGATGCCGCCACTGTCGCGGCGACATCGATTACTTTAGCCCACCCGCGGCCCTGGACGAAATCCGGTTTCGGGGGGTGGCTAGGGCCGCTCGACGAGGGTGAGGAGGGTGGCCTCGGGGGGGCAGGCGAAGCGGACCGGGGTGTAGCGGCTGGTGCCGCAGCCCGCCGAGACGTGGAGGTAGGAGGTGTGGGCGCCCGAGGTATGGGTGGAGAGGCCCTTGACGCGGTCCGTGTCGAGGTCGCAGTTGGTGACCAGGGCGCCGTAGAAGGGGATGCAGAGCTGGCCGCCGTGGGTGTGGCCCGCGAAGATCAGGGGGTAGCCGTCGGCGGTGAAGGCGTCGAGGGCGCGCAGATACGGGGCGTGGACCACGGCCAGGGAGAGATCGGCGTCCTGTTCGGGGCCGCCGGTGACCTTCTCGTAGCGGTCGCGCTTGATGTGGGGGTCGTCGAGGCCGGTGAAGGCGATCTCGCCGGCGTCCAGCTTCAGCCGGCCGCGGGTGTTGCTGAGGTCCACCCAGCCCGCCGTGTCGAAGGCGTCACGCAGCTCCTCCCACGGGTTGTGGACCACGCCGACCGCGGGCGCGTTCCCGTTCAGACCGTGGCGGCCCTGGGTCTTCTCCAGCAGATAGCGGGCCGGGTTGCGGAGCGTGGGGCCGTAGTAGTCGTTCGAGCCGAAGACGTAGACGCCGGGGAACTCCATCAGCGGGCCGAGCGCGTCCAGGACCTCCGGTACGCCCTCCGGGTCCGAGAGGTTGTCGCCCGTGTTGACCACGAAGTCGGGGCGCAGCCCGGCCAGGGACTGGAGCCAGGCGCGCTTCTTCCGCTGGCCGCTGACCATGTGGATGTCCGAGACCTGGAGGACGCGCAGGGGGCGCATGCCCTTGGGGAGTACGGGGACGGTCAGTCTCCGGAGGCGGAAGGAGCGGGCCTCGAAGGCCGCGGCGTAGAGAATTCCGGCGGCGCCTGCCGCCGTGACGGCCAGGGGGACTCCGTAGCGTGCGCGCATGGTTCCATCGTCGCAGACCCGCTCAGGTCGGCCGACGGCGGAGTGATCAAGAAGGCTTTCGGGGGATTCGCGCGGTGCCGGAGCCGGTGCGGAGCGTGACCCGGGGGCGAAATGGGTGGGCGGGCGCCGACCGGTACCTGTCACACTCTCCGTATGACCACGCTCAAGGCCAAGCTCCATGACGACCTCACCGCCGCCATCCGGGCGCGTGACGAGCTGCGCTCGGCGACGCTCCGGCTCACCCTCTCCGCCGTCGCCAAGGAGGAGGTCGCGGGCAAGACCGCCCGTGAGCTCTCCGATGACGAGGTGCAGAAGGTGATCGCCCGCGAGGCGAAGAAGCGCCGCGAGGCCGCCGACGCCTTCAGCAAGGGCGGCCGGGCCGAGCAGGCCGAGCGGGAGCTGGCCGAGGGCGAGCTTCTGGACGCCTATCTGCCCCAGCAGCTCGGGGACGACGAGCTGCGCGCCATCGTCGCCGAGGCCGTCGCCGAGGCGAAGGCCGCCGGGGCCGAGGGGCCGCGGGCGATGGGGGCCGTGATGAAGATCGTGAACCCGAAGGTCGCCGGACGGGCCGAGGGCGGCCGGGTGGCCGCCGCGGTGAAGCAGCTCCTCGCCGGATGAGATCCGTCGTCGGTTGTGACGACTGGCGACTGATGTGTGATGCGGTGACGGCGCCGGGTGGCGTGGACGGGCGATAGCCCGGACAGGCATATATACGAAGTGGGGCCCGGGCGATATCCGTCGCCCGGGCCCCACCTCGTTCCGCTGTCGCTACCGGCCGCCGCCCGTCGCGCCGCGGTTCTGGCCTCCACCGATCACGCCCGGGGCGATCGAGACGCCGGGGATCGGGCCGCCGCCCGCATCGCCCTCTCCATCGCCTTCGCCGCTGCCGTTCGAGCTGCCGTTGGTGTCACCGTCGGCGCCGCCGTTCGCGTCCCAGCCGCCGCCGTTGCCCCAGTTACCGTCCTGGTCGCCGTTGTTGCCGTCGGAGGGGCCGTCGCCGTCTCCGTCGCCCTCTCCCGGGCGGTCGCCGGGCTCTTCCTTCTTGATGTCCGGGATGGGGACCCGGTTGAAGGTGGGGGCTTCCTCGCCTTCGAGGGCGCCGGTCATCGCCATCCGCCAGATGGAGCCGGGTACCTCACCGCCGAAGACCTTGGGCTTGTAGCGGCCGCCGATGGTGATGTTGAACATCTTGACCTGCTGGGTGGGGCTGCCGACCCAGACGGCTCCGGCGAGGTTGGGGGTGTAGCCGACGAACCAGGCGTTGCGGCGGCCGTCGGTCGTACCGGTTTTGCCCGCGTTGTCCCGGCCCGAGAGCCCCGCCTTCGAACCCGTGCCCGAGTCGGAGACCACCCCGCTGAGCAGGGAGCTGATCGTGTCCGCGGTCTTCACGCCCATCGCCCGGCGGCAGGTGCTCTCCGGGACGTCCAGTTTCCGGCCGTCGGCCGTCCGGATCGACTCTATGGCGACCGGGGTGCAGTACGTACCGCGATTGGCGAAGCCCGCGTACGCCGACGCCATGGTCAGCGGGGACATGCCCTCGGAGCCGAGCGTCATACCGGACGGGGTGAAGGCGAGGTTCTTGCCGTTGCCGACGATCAGGCCCAGCTTGTCCGTCATCTCCTTCACCGGGCAGAGCCCGATGTCCCCGACCATCTGGACGAAGTAGGTGTTGACCGACTTCTCCATCGCCTCCTTGAGGCTGTACGGGCCGACCTCCGACTCCATCTCGTTCTCGACGGTGGCGTTCTCGTTGTTGACCCACGGCTTGCCGTCGCAGGTCTGGATCGGGCTCGGATACGGCATCTCGTACGGAGAGGGGTACGACTGCGCCAGCGACGTCCCCTGCTCTATGGCCGCCGCCGCCACGAACGGCTTGAAGGTCGACCCGACCGGGAAGCCGTAGTTCGACCCCTCCATCCGCTTGTCGACGGAGTAGTTGATCTGGGTCTCGTTCTTGCCGAAGCCGTACGGCTTGGACTGGCCCATCGCCAGCACCTTGCCGGTCCCCGGCTCGACCATGGTCACCGCGGTGGCGACCTTGTCCCCCTGGTAGACGTACTCCTTGATCGAGTCCTGGGCGGACTCCTGCGCCTTGGGGTCGAGCGTCGTCCGGACGGTGAGCCCGCCGCGGTTCCACAGCTTGGCCCGGTCCTCGCGGGACTTGCCGAAGACCGGGTCGCCGAGGAAGACGTTCCGTACGTAGTCGCAGAAGAAGCCCGCGCCCCGGACGGCGGTGATGCAGCCGTTCTTCGGGGTGCTCACCTCGAGCGCCACCGGGGCCGACTTCGCCCGGTCGGCGTCGGCCTGGGTGATGTCCCGGACGTCCGCCATCCGCTGGAGGACGATGTTCCGGCGCTTCTTCGCCTCTTCCGTGTCATTGACCGGGTCGTACCGGCTGGGGGACTGGACGAGCCCGGCGAGCAGCGCCGACTCCTTCAGGTCGAGATCCTTCGCGGACTTGGAGAAGTAGCGCTTGGCCGCGGCCTCGACGCCGTACGCCTGCTGCCCGAAGAACGTGATGTTGAGGTAGTTCTCCAGGATCTTCTTCTTGCCCAGTTCCTCCTCGACCTGGATCGCGTACTTCAGCTCCTGGATCTTGCGGCCGAGGGTCTGCTGGGTGGCCTGGGCGACCTTGTCGGGGTCGTCGCCCGCCTCCTCCACGAAGACGTTCTTGACGTACTGCTGGGTGAGGGTCGACGCGCCCTCGGCGACCCCGCCGGACTGCGCGTTGCGGTTGAGGGCGCGCAGTACGCCCTTGAGGTCGATCGCCCCGTGCTCGTAGAACCGCGAGTCCTCGATGGCGATGATCGCCTTCTGCATATAGGGGGAGATATCCGTCAGCGGGACCACGGTACGGTCGCGTGAGTAGACCGTGGCGATCGTGCCGCCCTCGGTGTCGAGGATCGTGGTCCGCTGGCTCAGCGGAGGGGTCTTCAGATTCGCCGGGATCTCGTCGAATCCCTGGACCGTGCCTTTTGCGGCCAGCCCCAGTGCTCCCGCGGCCGGCAGGGCGATCCCCGCCAGCACGGCTCCGGCGAGCACGCTGACCCCGAGGAACTTGGCGGCTTGCTGGGTCCCTGACAGACCGCCGCCGGAGCGCGTCTTTGGCATGAAGTCAGCCTACGTTCTCATTCGCCGGACACGGGTGCGGACATTGGCCTAAGCTGCTCCCAACTGTCACAGCAGTGCGGTTTTGCATCAAGGCAATCACGGATCATTCCCGGAATTCACCGGAAGTCCGCATCTCCCTTCCTGGCGTGTCCCGTAGTCATCGGGGCCCGGTGAAGGGGAAAGTGGAGTCCACCGTTCCATGTTCGGCGGCTCGGCCTGATGCCGGAAATCGCCGCCTATCTGCCTTCTGTGCCGTGGATCGACGTAGATGATCTGATGATTGTGCCCCGGTTTGACGGGTTGGGTGGCTATGTTCCTGAGTCACTCCCCTGGGTGACCTGTCGGATACGCATAGTCCGTTCGGGCCATTCGAGATTGGGCCCGCAGGGGGTGTTGCGTCGCGCCCGCCTTCCGTAACGTCCTCAACTGGTAGCGGTGAATATGCCGCTACCGCCGTGGGGGAGCCTCGATTCGGGAGAGGACGGCAGCCGGGATGGGCTGGGTAACCGACTGGAGTGCGCAGGCAGCCTGCCGCACTACCGATCCGGATGAACTGTTCGTACAAGGGGCAGCGCAGAACAGGGCCAAGGCGGTGTGTACCGGATGTCCGGTGCGGACCGAATGTCTGGCCGATGCCCTCGATAATCGCGTGGAGTTCGGCGTGTGGGGAGGAATGACCGAAAGGGAGCGGCGCGCACTGTTGCGCAGGCGTCCCACGGTCACCTCCTGGCGCAGACTCCTGGAGACGGCGCGTACGGAGTACGAGCGCGGTACCGGCATGCTGCCGGTCGGGCTCGACGACGACGAGACCTATGCCGCGTTCGCGGCGGTGGGCTAGGCCGTAGCCACGTCGGCGAGGCACCGGAGCCGGTTCCGATCGGACCGACTCCTATGGTGCGTGGGCCGGGCGTGACGTTCTGGTACGTCGGCCGGTACGGCGGCACGCGACAGTACGGCGTATGAACCGTCGCATCCGCGTATTCGCGCGGGTGGCGGCGAGTCATGGCGCCGAGAGGTTGAGGTGGCGCGTCCGCATGCGCCGAAATCAGCCATCCGATAATGCCTTTAGTGCCCTACCTGCCTATTTCCGATCTTTACCGATCGTTCCGTACTGGCGGTGCTGACGGCGCTGATGATGTTTCGTCGCCGCCCGCGCCACCGGTCGCCAACTGCTCGCCGATGGCCCGCAGGCCCGACAGATCGTGTACGTCACCGGGCAGTGCGGCCACCTGTGCCACCGCCACCTCGGGATGGAGGGCGGTGAACCGGTCCCGCATGCGCTGCTCACGCGCAAGCACCTGCATCCGTTCGGCATGCAGGCGCAGCAGACCAGCCGTCAGTACTTCCGTGGTGTGTTCGTGGTGGGCCTCAAGAGGGGTGGAGTGCTCGGGGGAGTGGTCCACGGGCGGGGGTTCGGGAGAGGCGCCCGTGGCCTCACGAACACCAGTCTTCCCTGCCGCATGATCCACAATGCGGGCCGCGGCAAGATTTTCTGAGGATTCCACCAGAGTCTCTTCCGACTCATCGGACTCGGCCCACTCACCTGCCTCATCGACCGCTTCGGGCTCCTCGGGCTCCAGCGCCTCGGCCGCCGCGAGGGCGCGCTGGGCCGACAGCCGGTCGGCGCCGCTGCCGTGTACCCGGTTGAGGACCAGCCCGGCCAGCGGCATCCGCTCCGCCGCCAGCCGTTCCACGAAGTACGCGGCCTCCCGCAGCGCGTCCCGCTCCGGCGCCGCCACCACCAGGAACGCCGTCCCCGGGGCCTGCAACAGCCGATAGGTGGCATCGGCCCGGGTCCTGAAGCCCCCGAACATGGTGTCCATCGCGGTGACGAAGGTCTGTACGTCCCGCAGCAGCTGACCCCCCAGCAGCTTGCCGAGGGTGCCCGTCATCATCGACATCCCGACGTTGAGGAACTTCATCCCCGCCCGGCCGCCGACCTTCGCCGGGGTCACCAGCAGCTTGATCAGCTTGCCGTCCAGAAACGACCCCAGCCGCTTCGGCGCGTCCAGGAAGTCCAGGGCGCTGCGCGACGGCGGGGTGTCGACGACGATCAGATCCCACTCGTCCCTGGCCCGGAGCTGCCCCAGCTTCTCCATCGCCATGTACTCCTGGGTGCCCGCGAAGCCGGCCGACAGGGACTGGTAGAAGGGGTTCTCCAGGATGGCGCGGGCCCGTTCGGCGTCCGCGTGGGCCTCGACGATCTCGTCGAAGGTCCGCTTCATGTCGAGCATCATGGCGTGCAGTTCGCCCGCCGTGCCGGTGCCGCCGTCCGGCGCTATCCCTTTCACCCGGCGCGGGGTGTTGTCGAGGGAGTCGATGCCCAGGGACTGGGCGAGCCGCTTGGCCGGGTCGATGGTGAGGACCACCACCCGGCGGCCCCGTTCGGCGGCCCGGACGCCGAGCGCCGCCGCGGTCGTCGTCTTGCCGACCCCGCCCGCGCCGCAGCAGACGATGATCCGGGTCGCCGGGTCGTCGATCAGCGGGTCGACATGGAGCGGGGTGGCCGCTGATTCCAGGGTCATGAGCCGGTCCCTTGCCCGGCGCTCGGCCGGTCGTCGTATCCGTCGCGTCCGTCGTGCCCGCCGTTCTGGGCGCGCAACTCCTTCGACAGCCGGTAGAGCCCGGCGAGATCGACGCCCTCGCTCAGCAGCGGCAGCTCGTACGAGGGCAGCCCCAGCCGCTCCAGGGCGGCCCGCTGCTCCCGTTCCAGGGCGACCCGGCGGGCGTGGTCGGACGCCTGCTCCAGCAGCGGGCCGACCAGGGTGCGCGCCCCGCCGATCCCGGCGGCCGTGAGCGCCGCGGCGATCTCCTTGCGGCGGCCGTGGGCCGCGCTCCGTACCGCCGTCTCGTCCAGGAGCTGCGGCCGGACCATATTGACGATCACCCGGCCCACCCGGAGGTCGGCGGCCCGCAGTTCGGCCACTCCGTCCGCGGTCTCCTGGACCGGCATCTCCTCCAGCAGCGTCACCAGGTGCACCGCGGTCTCCGGTGACTTCAGGACCCGCATCACGGCCTGGGCCTGGTTGTATATCGGGCCGAACTTGGCCAGCCCGGCCACCTCGTCGTTGACGTTGAGGAAGCGGGTGATCCGGCCGGTGGGCGGGGCGTCCATGACCACGTAGTCGTAGACGTACGCGCCCTGTTTGGTCCGCCGCCGGACGGCCTCGCACGCCTTGCCGGTGAGCAGGACGTCCCGGACGCCGGGGGCGATCGTGGTGGCGAAGTCGATCGCGCCGATCTTCTTCAGGGCCCGTCCGGCGCTGCCGAGCTTGTAGAACATCTGGAGGTAGTCGAGCAGGGCGCGCTCGGCGTCGATCGCCAGGGCGTGGACCTCGCCGCCGCCGGAGGAGACGGCGATCTTCCGTTCCTCGTAGGGCAGCGCCTCCGTCTCGAAGAGCTGGGCGATGCCTTGCCTTCCCTCGACCTCCACGAGGAGTGTCCGCTTGCCCTCGGTCGCGAGGGCGAGCGCGAGGGCGGCGGCGACCGTGGTCTTACCGGTACCGCCTTTGCCGCTGACGACCTGGAGCCTGCTCACGCATTCGAGCCTAACCAGTCGGGGGGCGCCCTACGCACGAGGCGGTGTGCGGGCTGCGTCACGTGCCCCATGGACAGGTGTGCGGGTCGGTGTTCGAAGGCGGGTGCGGCCGGGGCCGCCGGGTTCGAAGGCGGGCGGGATCCTGGGCGCCGGCCCGGGCGGCTACAGTCGGGCCCATGACCAAGAAGTGGGAATACTCCACCGTGCCCCTCCTCGTGCACGCGACCAAGCAGATCCTCGACACCTGGGGCGAAGACGGGTGGGAGCTCGTCCAGGTCGTGCCCGGCCCGAACCCGGAGCAGCTGGTGGCCTACCTGAAGCGGGAGAAGTCGGCGTGACCACGGCCGGTGCCGGGGTGGTCGAGGCCCGGCTCGCCGAGCTGGGGCTGACCCTGCCGGAGGTCGTACCGCCGATCGCCGCGTACCAGCCCGCCGTCGTCTCGGGCGGTTACGTCTACACCGCGGGCCAGCTCCCGATGGTGGAGGGCAAGCTGCCGATCACCGGCAAGGTGGGGGCCGAGGTCACCGCCGAGGAGGCCAAGGAGCTGGCGCGGACCTGCGCGCTCAACGGTCTGGCCGCCGTGAAGTCGGTCGTCGGCGATCTGGACCGGATCGCCCGGGTGGTGAAGGTCGTCGGCTTCGTCGCGTCGGCGAGCGACTTCACCGGCCAGCCCGCCGTGATCAACGGCGCGAGCGAGCTGCTGGGCGAGGTCCTCGGCGAGAAGGGCGTCCACGCCCGGAGCGCGGTCGGCGTCGCGGTGCTGCCGCTCGACGCGCCGGTCGAGGTCGAGTTCCAGATCGAGCTGGTACGGGAGTAACCGGCGAGCGGGACGGGAGCCGTACGGGACAGCAGGCGTACGGCTCGGCCCCCCGGCCCTTCTCCCGGGCCTCTCCTCCGGGCCCCAGGGCCCCGAACCCGGCCGACGACCGGCCGGTGTAGCGGCCATCTTCGTTCCACGTGAAACGGGCCCGGCCCGTCCCGGTCCCTCTCGAACATCGCACCGGTTCCGCATAGCATCCGGCCATGCCCGATGGTCAGTGGTACCCCCCGGAGTGGCCCGACCGGATTCGCGCACTCGCGGCCGGTGAGATCGTCCCCGTCGAGCCGAGGCGGGCGGCGACGGTGATGCTGCTGCGCGACACCCCGGACGGCCCCGCCGTTCATATGCTGCGCCGCCGTGCCTCCATGGCCTTCGCCGGTGGTGCCTATGCCTATCCCGGTGGTGGAGTCGACGCCCGGGACTCCCGGCCGGTCCGCTGGGCGGGGCCCTCGGTCGCCGAATGGGCCGTACGGCTGGGTACGGACGAGGCCACCGCACAGGCCGTGGTGTGTGCCGCCGTCCGGGAGACCTTCGAGGAGTCGGGGGTGCTGCTGGCCGGCCGTACCGCCGATACGGTCCTGGGCGCGGTGGGCGGCGACCGGACGGATCCCACTGAGGTGGCGGCGGCCGGGTCCGCCGGATCGGACGGTGAGCCGGACGACGGCGGCTGGGAGGCCGACCGACAGGCCCTGGTCGACCGCGAACTCGCCTTCGCCGACTTCCTCGACCGGCGTGGACTGGTGCTGCGCTCCGATCTGCTGGGGGCCTGGGCCCGCTGGATCACCCCGGAGTTCGAGGCCCGCCGCTACGACACCTGGTTCTTCGTCGCCGCGCTCCCGGCCGGGCAGCAGACCCGTAACGCCTCCACCGAGGCGGACCGTACGGTCTGGATCACCCCTGCCGACGCCGCCGCCGGATACGACCGGGGCGAGCTGCTGATGATGCCGCCGACCATCTCGACCCTGCGCGATCTCGTACCGTACGCCGCCTCCGCCGACGCGGTCGCCGCCGCGGCCGGGCGGGACCTCGCCCCGGTCCTCGCGAAGGCCCGCTACGAGAACGGCGCGGTCGTGCTGAGCTGGCCGGGCCATGAGGAGTTCACCCGGCGCGTTCCGGCGGGAGGACCGCGATGACCGACGCTAAGGCGCTGCCGGGCCGGCCGCGGGGCGGAGTGCTCTCCGGGGCGGCCACCGCCCGGGCCGTGAACGTCCTCGCGCCCAACCCGTCCGCGATGACCCTCGACGGCACCAATACCTGGCTCCTCTCCGAACCCGGCTCCGGGCTCGCCGTGGTCGTCGATCCGGGACCGCTCGACGAAGGCCATCTCCGGCGGGTGATCGACACCGCCGAGCGCGCGGGGCAGCGGATCGCCCTCACCCTGCTCACGCACGGCCATGCCGACCACGCCGAAGGCGCCGCCCGCTTCGCCGAGCTGACCGGGACGCATGTCCGCGCGCTGGACCCGGCGCTCCGACTCGGCGACGAGGGTCTCGGCACGGGCGATGTGATCGACATCGGAGGGCTGGAGCTGAGGGTCGTGCCCACGCCCGGACACACCTCCGACTCCCTCTGCTTCCATCTGCCCGCGGACGCCGCCGTGCTGACCGGCGACACCGTGCTGGGCCGGGGCACCACGATGGTGGCTCATCCCGACGGGCGGCTGGGCGACTATCTGGACTCCCTGCGACGGCTGCGGTCCCTCACCGTCGACGACGGCGTACGGACCGTTCTGCCCGGTCACGGGCCCGTACTGGACGACGCCCAGGGCGCGGTCGAGTTCTATCTGGCCCATCGCGCCCATCGGCTCGCCCAGGTCGAGACGGCCGTCGAGAACGGCCACCGGAGGGCCCCGGAGGTGGTGGCGGCGGTCTACGCCGATGTGGACCGGTCCCTGTGGCCCGCCGCCGAGCTGTCCGTACGGGCTCAGCTGGAGTATCTGCGGGACCACGGGCTGATCTGACCGCAGGCGGCGCGTACGGGCGCGTACAGGCCCTACCGGCGGGTACGGGCGGTTCGGCCGGGGGAGGCCGGGCGTACGGGCGCGTACGGCCCCTGGAGCGCCGCTACGGCGCCGGGCGGGGCGGTACGTACGCGTGAAGGGGCGCCCCGGCTGCCGGGGCGCCCCTTCACGGTGTTCCCGGGGCCGGTGCGGCCCCGGGAACGGACGGTTCGGGCGGGCTCAGCGGGAGCGCTTCGCCAGCCGCTCGACGTCGAGCAGGATGACCGCTCGCGCCTCCAGCCTCAGCCAGCCGCGCTGGGCGAAGTCCGCCAGCGCCTTGTTCACGGTCTCGCGGGAGGCGCCGACCAGCTGGGCCAGCTCCTCCTGGGTCAGATCGTGGACGACATGGATGCCCTCGTCCGACTGGACGCCGAAGCGGCGCGACAGATCGAGGAGCGCCCGGGCCACCCGGCCCGGCACGTCGGAGAAGACCAGGTCGGACATCTGGTCATTGGTCTTGCGCAGTCGGCGGGCGACGGCGCGCAGCAGCGCCGACGCAACTTCGGGCCGGGCGTTCAGCCAGGGCTGGAGGTCGCCGTGGCCCAGGCCCAGCAGCTTCACCTCGGTCAGGGCGGTCGCCGTGGCGGTCCGCGGGCCCGGGTCGAACAGGGACAGCTCGCCGATCAGCTCACCGGGGCCGAGGACGGCGAGCATGTTCTCGCGTCCGTCGGGGGATGTGCGGTGGAGTTTGACCTTGCCCTCGGTGACCACGTAGAGGCGGTCACCGGGGTCGCCCTCGTGAAAGAGCGCGTCACCCCTGGCGAGCGTCACCTCACTCATCGAGCCGCGCAGCTCCGCCGCCTGCTCGTCATCGAGCGCCGCGAAGAGCGGGGCGCGCCGCAGAACGTCGTCCACGAGTTCTCTCCTTGTCGACCTGCTCAGGGACCGTGGCCCCCATGATGCCGGACCGCACCGTGCCCGTCCGGGGGACACCGCGGGCGGGACGCGTAGGACAGCTTCCCCGCGGCGGACCTGGCAAGTAAATATTCGTGCGATCAATCACAACAAGTTTGACTCACTGGAGCACCTGTTCGTGCTCCAGGGGCCCGATTGGGTCCGGATCACCGGTTGGCCGGGGCGGACGGGTGCGGTGGCCGTAGGCTGGCCGGGTGTCCAATTCGCCGGTGAGCGCCCAGGCCAAGGGGGCCGGAAGAGTGTCCGGAAAGCAAAATTCCGCTATGGGCGAACAAGCTCCCATCGATACCCGAAATGCCGCAAAGCAGGGCAGAGGGTCGACGGTGCGGAAGGCCCGGAACGGCGCTGCGAAGCCCGAATCCCGGCTGGCCATGGTCCGCCGGGCCCGCCGGATCAACCGTGAGCTGGCCGAGGTCTACCCGTACGCCCATCCCGAACTGGACTTCCGTAATCCGTTCGAGCTGCTGGTCGCGACGGTGCTCTCGGCCCAGACCACCGACCTGCGGGTCAACCAGACCACTCCGGCTCTCTTCGCGGCCTATCCGACGCCGGAGGAGCTGGCCGCGGCCGTGCCCGAGGAGTTGGAGGCGATCATCCGCCCCACCGGCTTCTTCCGGGCCAAGGCCCGCTCGCTCCTCGGGCTCTCCGCCGCGCTCCGGGACGACTTCGGCGGTGAGGTCCCCGGCCGCCTCGACGATCTGGTGAAGCTGCCGGGCGTCGGCAGGAAGACCGCCTTCGTCGTTCTCGGCAATGCCTTCGGGGTCCCCGGAATCACCGTCGACACCCACTTCGGACGGCTCGTCCGGCGCTGGAAGTGGACCGAACAGGAGGACCCGGAGAAGGTCGAGGCCGAGATCGCCGAGATCTTCCCGAAGTCCGAGTGGACCATGCTCTCCCACCGGGTGATCTTCCACGGCCGCCGGATCTGCCATGCCCGCAAACCGGCCTGCGGCGCCTGCCCGATCACCCATCTCTGCCCCTCGTACGGCGAGGGCGAGACCGATCCCGAGAAGGCGCGGAAGCTGCTGAAGTACGAGCTGGGAGGCCAGCCCGGCCAGCGGCTCAACCCGCCCGCCGACTACCCCGGAACCCCGGCCCCACCACTGGCGGCCGCCGGACGCGCCGGGGCGGACGCGCCCGCCGGGAAGACCCGGGCGGCGGAGTGAGCCCCGCGGAGCGGGCCGGGGGACGGGCGGAACGATCGGCCCGCCCGGGCGCGTTGTGAGGAAGGGGTGCTCAAGGGGGTATTCATGCGCGCACAGGACACGACGACCAGCGGGGGCGGTGAGGCCGAGGTGCAGGAAGAGGCCGGGGGCTCGTACGGTCGCGGGCGCGCGGGCGGCGGCTCCGCCACCGGGCCCGGCGGACACATCAGCAGCCGCGGGGGCGGGGGCGACCGTACGAACGGCACGAACGGCACGAACGGTGTCCATGGCGTCCACGGCATGAGCGGCGTCAACGGCTCGTCAGGCGCGCTGGGTGAGGCCGGTGCCAACGGTGCGGCCGGCGCATCCGGTGCGGCCGGTGGAGCCGGAGGAAGTACGGCGGACGGGGAGGACGGCCGGGGCGGCGCGGTCGCGGTCTCCACGGCCGGACTGCCCGGCTGGCTCGCCCCCGTCGCCCGGCTGCTCGACACGGTCCAGGGCCGCCAGCTCAGCAGCTTTCTCCCGCCCGCGGGCGGCCACGGCAGACCCGCCGCCGTCCTCGTCCTCTTCGGCGACGGCGCCGACGGCCCCGAACTGCTGCTGATGGAGCGCGCGGGCGGACTGCGCAGCCATGCCGGACAGCCCTCCTTCCCCGGCGGCGCCCTCGACCCCGAGGACGGCGACCCCGAGACCACGGGACCGCTGCGGGCCGCCTTGCGGGAGGCCGAGGAGGAGACCGGTCTCGAACCCGCCGGAGTCCAGGTCCTCGGTGCCCTGCCCCGGCTCTACATCCCGGTGAGCGATTTCGTCGTCACCCCCGTTCTCGGCTGGTGGCGGGAGCCGAGCCCGGTCGACGCGGTCGACCTCGCCGAGACGGCCCGGGTCTTCACCGTGCCCGTGGCGGATCTCACGGACCCCGCCAACCGGGCCATAGCGGTTCACCCGAGCGGCCATCAGGGCCCGGCGTTCCTGGTCGAATCCGCCCTGGTCTGGGGATTCACCGCCGGAGTGATCGACCGGATCCTGCACTTCGCGGGCTGGGAACGGCCGTGGGACCGGACCCGGCGGGTCCCCCTCGACTGGCGGTCATGACAGGCTGAACCCCGCGTTCCCGTATGGCACCCTCCGTACCTCCGGACCCGCCCCTACCTCCGACGACGACTCCACCGCCCCCTATTGACCCCCGGCCCTCCGAGGGCCGCGAACCGCCGGACGGCTGTTCGCGGCGGCCGTACGGCGGGCCGAAGCCGGGATCGCGACCGGCGACCCGCCACCGGTGGCGGAAGAGCCGCCGGTGAACCGCCGGTGACCCGCGATCCGCGACCGGCGACCAGCGACTAGCGACTGCGAGGCAAATGACGGTGAACGTGCTGGACATCCTGTTGATGGTCGCGGCCGTATGGTTCGCGGTCGTCGGCTATCGGCAAGGTTTCGTCGTCGGCGTCCTCTCCGTGATCGGCTTCCTGGGCGGCGGCCTGCTCGCCGTCTACGCCCTCCCCGTGCTCTGGGACGAGCTGACGAACGAATCCGAGGTGTCCACCACCGCGATCGTGGTCTTCGTGGTCGTCGTGATCGTCTGCGCCTCCGTGGGCCAGGCGTTCACCACCCATCTCGGCGGCAAACTGCGCCGCCACATCACCTGGACGCCCGCCCGCGCCCTGGACGCCACGGGCGGCGCGCTGGTCAATGTGGTCGCCATGCTGCTGGTCGCCTGGCTGATCGGCTCGGCGCTCGCGGGGACCACCCTGCCGACCCTCGGCAAGGAGGTCCGCAGCTCGAAGGTGCTGCTCGGGGTCTCCCAGGTGATGCCCGAACAGGCGTCCGTCCTCTTCGACGACTTCTCCGGCGTCCTCGCGCAGAACGGCTTCCCGCAGGTCTTCAGCCCGTTCTCGAACGAGCCCATCAAGGAAGTCAGCCCGCCGGACCAGGCGCTCGTCGGCAGCCCGGTCGTGGCCCGCGCGAAGAAGTCCATCGTCAAGGTCGTCGGCACCGCGAACAGCTGCGGCAAGGTCCTCGAAGGCACCGGCTTCGTCTTCGGCGAGCGGCGGGTGATGACCAACGCCCATGTCGTGGGCGGGGTCGACGAGCCGACCGTACAGATCGGCGGCGAGGGCAAGCTCTACGACGCCAAGGTCGTCCTCTACGACTGGCGGCGTGACATCGCTGTCCTGGACGTGCCCCGGCTCGGCGCCGAGCCACTGCGGTTCGCCGACACCGACGCCCGCAGCGGGGACAGCGCGATCGTCGCGGGGTTCCCGGAGAACGGCGGATACGACGTCCGCTCGGCCCGGGTCCGGGGCCGGATCGACGCCGACGGGCCCGATATCTACCGCCGTGGCACGGTCCACCGCGATGTGTACTCGCTCTACGCGACGGTCCGACAGGGCAACTCCGGCGGGCCGCTGCTCACTCCCGAAGGCGAGGTGTACGGCGTCATCTTCGCCCGCTCGCTCGACGACAAGAACACCGGTTACGCGCTGACCGTGGACGAGATCGCCGATGACATCAAGGCCGGTCTGGCGGCCGATCAGCAGGTCGACACGGACGGCTGCGCGCTCTGACGGACCCGTTCCCGGCCCGTTCCCGGCCCGTTCCCGGGGCCGGGAACGGGGATGTCCGGCCGCGAGTACGGGCGCAGGCGCCGGTACGGGCAGCCGCGCGGGCGCGGGCAGGCGTGGGCATGCCGAGGGCGTACCGCGCCGCCTCGCCCCGGGTGCCGCAACAGTCCACACGCCATAGGGAGCAGGCAGCAGGCATCGGCGGAAAGAGCCGGCCGACACACCGGGGAGAGCCGGCCGGGGAATGCCGCGGGCGCCAGGGGCGGTTCGCCGCTCGCGGGCGGGCCGCGGTTGTCGGCCGCGGACATGCCACGAGGATCGGCCGCGGACGTACCGCGGATGTCAGCCGGGAAGTTCAGCTGCGGGTATGCCGCAGCCGGGCGGACATCCAGCGGGCCCGGCGCCGCAGGATCCGGGGAATGCCGATGTCCTGTGGGGAGCGGCCGTGTCCCCGGCCCCTTGGGCCATCACTGTCGGGGGAGCCCGGCCCACCGGCCGGGCGACGGTCGCGCGTCACGTCGCCATAGTCGTACGTCCAGCCCATACCGGGACGTCTGCCCGGGCCCCAAGGTCGGTAACCGTGCCCGGGGCGGCCAATTGGTCGCCGTCCGGGGCGTGTCGTCCGCCGTACGCCCCCGGTTCGGTGCGGCGCTCTCCGGAGAAAGGTTCCCGCCGGGCCGTCCGGGTCCGATTCCGGGGCCTGTTCCGGGCCCGTTCTGGGCCTGTTCTGGGCGGCCGTGCGGCCGGGCCCGTAGAGCCCCGGCAGGATCCGGAAGAGGAACTGGTGCTGTGACCGGAAGGGTTCACCGGTCCGCGACGCCCCGCACGGCGCTCCCCCTGGGCCTGGCGGCCCGGGCAGTTCCCCCGCGCCGCGTTGCCGGACCACGCGAGTACGTCCAGTACGAGCCGTGGACCTCCGCCTCGCGACGCACCGCACCTGACGCCGCGGGCCCCGGCAAACCCTTCCGGCCACAGCACTAGCGGTCCGGTTCCGGGTCCCGCAACCAGCCGATCAGCTCGGTGGAGAAGGCCACGGGGTCCTCCTCGTGCGGAAAGTGCCCCAGCCCGTCGAAGAGCCGCCAGCGGTACGGCGCCTCCACGTACTGGCCGGAACCCGCCGCACTGCGGGTCCGCATCGCCGGGTCCAGCGATCCGTGCAGATGGAGGGTCGGCACCCGGACCGGCCGCTTCATCCGCCGGTTGAACTGGATGCCGTCCGGCCGGGCCAGCGACCGCACCATCCAGCGGTACGGCTCGATCGAACAGTGCGCGGTCGACGGGATCAGCATCGCCCGGCGGTAGGTGTCCAGCACGATCTCGTCCGGCGGCTTCGGCCCCGACCAGTCGGTGAGCAACTCGCCCACCAGCGCCCCCTCGTCCGCGACCAGCCGGCGCTCCGGGATCCAGGGGCGCTGGAAGCCCCAGACGTACGAACCGGCGCGGGTCTGCGCGAAGTCGGAGAGCATCGCCGAACGCCACCGCCGGGGGTGCGGCATCGAGCAGACCGCGAGCCTGCGGACCAGCTTCGGCCGCATCACCGCCGCCGTCCACGCCAGATAGCCGCCCAGGTCGTGGCCGACCAGCGCCGCGTCCGGCTCGCCGAGCGACCGCACCACACCGGTGATGTCGAGGGCGAGGTTGGCGGGGTCGTAGCCCCGGGGCGTACGGTCGCTGCCGCCCACGCCCCGCAGATCCATCGCCACCGCCCGGAAACCGGCGTCGGCGAGCGCCGGGAGCTGATGCCGCCAGGTCCACCAGAACTGCGGGAACCCGTGCAGCAGCAGTACCAGCGGACCATCGCCCATCTCGGCGATATGGAAGCGGGCACCGTTGGCCGCCACATCGCGGTGGGTCCAGGGACCGTCGACGCGTACGGGGCTGCCGGAACCGGATTCAGGGGCCGTCATGCTCATGAGCGTGCCACACCGGCGGACCCGGTGCCGCCCGCACCCGTCACCCGAACGGCGGACAGCACGCGACGACGGGCCGGGCGCGGACGGCACGGCACAGTATGGTTCGGCACAGTCCGGCAGCGGTACGGCCCGGCCCGGGCGGCCCCGGCTCCGGCTCCGTCAGCGTTCGGTGAGCGCCTGCCGCGCCGCCGCCGAGAGCTCCGGCACCCGCCCCTTCTCCAGCCGCGGATGCGGCTTGACGTTCTGGAGGACGGCGGCCGTCTGCTTGGCCGAGGCGATCGACTTCTCCGGCGGCTTGACCTTCTTGAACTTGGCGATCGCCAGCAGCGACAGCAGGGCGGCGAGGACGACGTACGCCCCGCCCACGATCAGGAACGACCAGGCCAGGCCGAGCCCCAGATTGTGGATGCCGTACGCCGCCGCGAAGCTGAAGACGGGGAGTGAGAACAGCAGGAACACACCGGCGACGACAAAGGCGATCGCACCGGTGGCGCCGCGCTTCACGTCCTGCCGCAGTTCCGCCTTGGCCAGCGCGATCTCGTCGTGCACCAGCGCCGACATCTCCGCGGTCGCCGATGCGACCAGCTGACCGATACTGCGTTCGGCGCCGCTGCCGGGGTCGCTCATCGCTGCTCCCTCTTGTGCTTCCCGTGTGTGCCGGAGTCCGGTCGGTCCGGAGTCCGTCATCAGATCATGCCGGACCACCGTCGTCAGCGCGCGACGCCCCCGGGTCCGGGTGCGGTGCCGTCGCCCGGCTCCCGTTCCGTACCGGTGCCGATCCCGGTTCCGGCGTCGGTACGAATGTCGGTACGCGTACCCGGCGCGGGCGCGGCGACACCATCGCCGACGGGCGGGACCGGCCCGGAATCCGGCCCGGAGGCAGGTACGGGGCCCGGCTCGGATCCGGCCGCCGCGACCCGGGCCAGCCGCCGGTGCTCGGCCGCCTTCCGCTCGTGGATCTCCGCCATCCGCAGGTGGTACTCCGGGTTCTCCAGCTCGTAGACGTCCGGGATGCCGTCCTCGTCCTCGTCGCGCTCCTCGGCCTCGTACAGCTCCCTGTACTTGCGGACCCGCAGCTTCAGCAGCACGGCCGCGAACACGGCGGCGATCAGCGACCCGACCAGTACGGCCGCCTTGACCGAGTCCGTCAGGGCCGGGTCGCCCGCGAAGGCGAGTTCACCGATGAGCAGGGAGACCGTGAACCCGATGCCCGCGAGGGTGGCCACCGCGAAGACGTCCGGCCAGGCCAGGTCCTCGTTCAGCTCGGCCCGGGTGAAGCGGGCCGCCAGCCAGGTGCCGCCGAAGACGCCGAGGGCCTTGCCGAGCACCAGACCGAGGACCACACCCAGGGTCTCCGGCTCGGTGAAGACCTTCCCGACCGCCCCGCCGGAGAGCATCACCCCGGCCGAGAACAGGGCGAACAGGGGGACGGCGAGACCGGCCGAGACCGGGCGCACCAGATGCTCGATGTGCTCGCCGGGGGAGTGCTCCTCGCCCTCCCGGCGGTGGCAGCGGAGCATCAGGCCCATGGCGACGCCCGCGATGGTGGCGTGGACGCCGCTGTTGTACATCAGCCCCCAGATCACCAGGGCCAGGGGTACGTAGACGTACCAGCCGCGGATCCCCTTGCGGAGCAGCAGCCAGAAGACCGCGAGACCGATCGCGGATCCGGCGAGGGCGGCGAAGTCCAGATCGCTGGTGAAGAAGATCGCGATGATGATGATCGCGAAGAGGTCGTCGACGACGGCGAGGGTGAGCAGGAAGGCGCGCAGGGCCGACGGCAACGAGGTGCCGATGACGGCGAGTACGGCGAGGGCGAAGGCGATGTCCGTGGCGGTGGGGACGGCCCAGCCCTTGGTGGAGCCGCCGCCCGCGGTGACGGTGACGAAGTAGACGAGGGCCGGGATCGCCATACCGCAGATCGCGGCGATCACGGGGAGCGCGGCGGCCTTGGGGTCGCGCAGCTCACCGGCGACGAGTTCGCGTTTCAGCTCGATACCGGCGACGAAGAAGAAGATCGCGAGGAGTCCGTCGGCGGCCCAGTGCTGGATCGACAGATCCAGGCCGAGGGACTCCGGGCCTATGTGGAAGCCGCGTACGGACTCATAGCTGTCGGCCAGGGGGGTATTGGCCCAGATCAGTGCGGCGACGGCGGCCACCAGCAGCAGTACGCCGCCGACGGTCTCGGTCCGCAGGGCGTCCACCACGAAGGTGCGCTCGGGCAGGGAGAGACGTCCGAGGAACTTACGGGGGGTGGGCGTGGGGGTGGGCGCGGGCATCGGGGCAGACCTCCGGTGGTCGGTCGGGCAGGGCGAAGCACATGCCGACCAGACTTCCCGGCGCACCTGAGGTTTCTTGTTGCGTCCTTGACGCTTTCCTTACTTTACCCAAGGTACGCGAGCTGTGCCCCGAGGTGCGCGAGGGGGGATCCGGCGTCCTCCCACTCTAGGGCTTAAGGGAGTTTTCGCATGTCGGAGGGGTTGTGCGGATGATTCGGGCGGAGCGGTCGTACGGTCCACGGCGGTACGTCTCCCCGGCCGCGGCCGCTTCCCGGCGCCCCCCGTGACCCCCGTGACCCCCGGGCGGCGTCCGGAACCGAACGAGCGGTGGCCGGAACCGAACGGGGGGTCGAAGGCGAACGCGGGGCCGAACCGAACGGGCGGTGGCCCGCACCCCGGCGAAGGGGTGCGGGCCACCGCCCGTATCGCGTACGCGGGGCGCCGAAGGCCGGCGGCCCGCCGCTCAGTCCTCGGCGGACGCGCTCGGCAGCTTCGTCTGGATCAGATCCATCACCGAGGAGTCGGTGAGGGTGGTGACATCGCCGAGCTGACGGTTCTCGGCGACATCGCGGAGCAGCCGGCGCATGATCTTGCCGGAGCGGGTCTTCGGCAGCTCCGCGACCGGCAGGACCCGCTTGGGCTTGGCGATCGGGCCCAGGGTCGCGCCGACATGGTTACGCAGCTCGGCGACCAGGTCGTCGTCCTCGGAGGCCGACCCCCGCAGGATCACGAAGGCCACGATGGCCTGTCCCGTCGTCTCGTCCGCGGCGCCCACGACCGCCGCTTCGGCGACCTTGGGGTGGGAGACCAGGGCCGATTCGACCTCGGTGGTGGAGATGTTGTGACCGGAGACCAGCATGACGTCGTCGACCCGGCCGAGCAGCCAGATGTCCCCGTCGTCGTCCTTCTTCGCCCCGTCGCCCGCGAAGTACTTGCCCTCGAAACGCGACCAGTAGGTGTCGATGAAGCGCTGGTCGTCGCCCCAGATGGTGCGGAGCATCGACGGCCACGGCTCGGTGAGCACCAGATAGCCGCCCCCGCCGTTCGGCACCTCGTTCGCCTCGTCGTCGACGACGGTCGCGGAGATACCGGGCAGCGGGCGCTGCGCGGAGCCGGGCTTGGTCTCGGTGACCCCCGGCAGCGGCGAGATCATCATGGCGCCGGTCTCGGTCTGCCACCAGGTGTCCACGATGGGCGCCCGGCCGCCGCCGATGTGCTCCCGGTACCAGATCCACGCCTCGGGGTTGATCGGCTCGCCGACCGAGCCGAGGACCCGCAGGCTCGACAGATCGAACTTGGCGGGGATGTCGTCGCCCCACTTCATGAACGTCCGGATCGCGGTCGGCGCGGTGTAGAGGATGGTGACGCCGTACTTCTGGACGATCTCCCAGAACCGCCCCTGGTGCGGGGTGTCGGGCGTGCCTTCGTACATCACCTGGGTCGCGCCGTTGGCCAGCGGGCCGTAGACGATGTACGAGTGGCCGGTGACCCAGCCGATGTCGGCCGTACACCAGTAGACGTCGGTCTCCGGCTTGAGGTCGAAGACGGCGTGGTGGGTGTAGGCCGCCTGGGTGAGGTAGCCGCCGGAGGTGTGCAGGATGCCCTTCGGCTTCCCGGTGGTGCCGGAGGTGTAGAGGATGAACAGCGGCTGCTCTGCCTCGAACGCCTCGGGGGTGTGCTCGGTGGACTGGCGGTCGACGATCTCGTGCCACCACACGTCGCGGCCCTCGGTGAAGGCGGTGTCCTCACCGGTCCGCCGGACCACCAGGACGTGCTCGACCTGCGGGCACTTCTTCACGGCCTCGTCGATGGCGGGCTTGAGCGCGCTCGGCTTGCCCCGGCGGTAGCCGCCGTCGGCGGTGATGACCAGCTTGGCGTCGGCGTCCTGGATCCGGGAGGCCACCGCGTCGGCCGAGAAGCCGCCGAAGACCACGGAGTGCGCCGCGCCGATCCGGGCGCAGGCCAGCATCGCGACCGCGGCCTCGGGGATCATCGGCAGATAGACGGCGACCCGGTCGCCCTTGCCGACGCCCAGCTCGGTCAGGGCGTTGGCGGCTTTGGAGACCTCGTCCTTGAGCTGGGCGTAGGTGACCGTACGGCTGTCGCCGGGCTCGCCCTCGAAGTGGATCGCGACCCGGTCGCCGTGGCCTGCCTCGACATGGCGGTCGACGCAGTTGTACGCCACGTTCAGCTCGCCGTCCGCGAACCACTTGGCGAAGGGCGGATTGCTCCAGTCCAGCGTCTGGGTCGGCTCGGTGGCCCAGGTGAGCCTGCGAGCCTGCTCGGCCCAGAAGCCGAGCCGGTCGGCCTCGGCCTGCGCATAGGCATCGGCCGTGACATTGGCGTCCGCGCTCAGTGCGGCGGGCGGCGCGAACCGCCTCTCCTCACGCAGCAGGTTGGCCAGGCTCTCGTTGCTCACGACATCTCCCTTTCCCAGGGCGTCCTCAATAGCTGTGTGTCCCGGGCCATAGCTCATCAGCCACGGGCCCGGGTGACAAGAGCCTTCGGATAAATGGTTTAGACCTGTGGGGTCGAGGGGCCGGATTTTGCCCGGCCTTGCCGGGCTCCACCACCCTCCGCCGGAAACGGCTGGTGGCGATGGGCGTGTCGGGACGGGTGCCGAGTCATGGGCCGGGGGGTACGGGGCGGGGCCGGGGGAGGGCAGGGGCGAATCCGACGGACCCTCCTCCCCGGGCGGCGGGAAGGAGGGACCGTCACCCTCCTGCACGGACGCGGCACGGCTTCGGTTCAACCCGGCAGCCGCCCGGCCCGCCCGTCCCGCCCGGCATGTCTTCGGGCCGGCTTGGGGTCGGTTTCGGGTCGGCGCGACGGCAGGTCACCGGCCCGGAGTCCGGCGGATGGGGGACCGGAAGGCGGGCCGGGAGCGGCCTCGGACGGCGGGCCGTGGGGGTGGGGAGGGCCGTCGGACGGTGTGCCGGTACGAGCCACGGGGGCGCAGGCGGACATGAACACCCGTCTCCTCCGGGGCTACGCGGTCGCGGAACGCGGGGGACGCGGTCGTGAGCCACGGCGTGCGGGGGCGGGGTTACGTCAGGAGGCTCCGGAACAAGACTCAACTCTCAGTAAATTAATCGTAATGGAGAGTAAAGATCGAGGCGGGACAGTCCGGGCATATGGGGCGGACTTTCACCCGTTCCAGTGATTAATGCGGTTAATGCGGCCCGTCATCGACGGCTGCGGGCCGTCGCGGTGTGACTTTGTCGAACCGGTAGAAGCCGGTCGTAAAAACACAAAGTCATACGAAAGTGGGTGGGCGGATGAAGGCCGCCACACAGAGGGCCGCCGTCGGCGCGGTGGCCACGGCGCTGATCGCGGGGCTTGCGGGCTGCTCCCTCTCCGGCGACCCGTCCGCGAAGGAGGGCGCGCCCGGCGCGAAGAAGGCGCCCGCGCCCGAGGCCGCGCCACAGCTGATCGGCGACGGCTCGACGTCGTACACCGGGGCCCAGCCGAAGCAGCTCAAGCCCAAGCGGCTGAAGCCCGGTCAGAAGCCGCCGCAGTTCGTGGTCTTCTCCTGGGACGGGGCGGGCGAGGACAGCCAGAAGCTCTTCTCCCACTTCCGGTCCGTCGGCCGGAAATACGACATGACGATGACGTACTTCCTCAGCGGGGTCTATCTGCTGCCCGAGGAGAAAGCTTCCCTCTATCTGCCGCCGAAGCATGCCGCCGGTCGTTCGGACATCGGCTTCAACGACCTCACGGGGATCAAGGACACCGTGCGCGAGCTGCGCGGCGCCTGGCAGGAGGGCAATGAGATCGGCACCCACTTCAACGGCCACTTCTGCGGGCCCGAAGGCGGCGACAGCTGGTCGGTCGAGGACTGGAAGAGCGAGATCAGCCAGGCCAAGTCCTTTGTGAAGAACTGGCGTACGAACTCCGGACTGAAGGACGAGGCGTCTCTCCCCTTCGACTACGACAAGGAGCTGGTCGGCGGCCGTACGCCCTGTCTCGAAGGCCGGAAGAACTTCGTGAAGGCGGCCAGCGAGCTGGGCCTGCGCTACGACACCAGCGGGATCAACGACCAGATCTGGCCCGAGAAGGAGCTGGGGGTGTGGGATCTGGGGCTCCAGATGGTGCCGTTCCCGGGCCGGGGCTTCGAGACGCTCTCCATGGACTACAACTTCATGGTCAACCAGTCCGGCACGGTCAAGGGCGACCCGGCGCAGCACGACTACTGGGGCGGCCAGATGCGTGACGGGCTCATCCAGGCGTTCGACCGGGCCTACAACGGCAACCGGGCGCCGCTGATCATCGGCAACCACTTCGAGTCGTGGAACGGTGGCACGTATATGCGGGCCATCGAGGACACCATCGCGACCGTCTGTGTGAAGAAGGACGTCGAGTGCGTCTCCTTCAAGCAGCTCGCGGACTGGCTGGACGCCCAGGACCCGAAGGTGATCGCCGAGCTGCGGACCCTTCCGGTCGGACAGGCGCCCAAGGCCGGCTGGCCCGCCTTCCTGGGCGGCGTGAAGGCGGGTCCGGCAGGCAGGCCCGCCGGACCCGGGGCCGACGCGGAACCCGGGACCGAGGCCCGGGCCGAGGACACTGAATCCGGTTCGGACGAGGGGACCGGGGCGGACTCCGGCGAGGAAGCCGAAGCCGCGGATTCCGCTTCCGGGGCCGATGGTTCCGGAGCGCCGGAGTCCGGTGCCGGTGGGGTGCTCGCGGCCCCGGCCGTCGCGCCGGTGGTCAGGCCGGCAGCGGCGCGCTGACGTCCGCGGAGCTCTCCCCCAGTACGAAGGCGGGGTCGACCTGGGCCGCCAGGTCGGCGCCCGTCTTCGCGTTGCCCCAGCTCTCCGCGTTCCGGAGATGGAAGTGGACCATCTGGCGGGTGTACCGGGCCCAGTCGCGCCGCTCGTAGCTCTCCGCCGCGGTCGTCAGCAGGGTCTCCAGCGCGGCCCGGTTCTCCGCCTCCAGCTGGCCGAACGGCCGGGGGCGGCCCTTCTCCATCGCCCGGACCCAGTCCGAATGGCCGACGGTGACCAGCAGATCGTCACCGGCCTCGGACCGCAGGAAGTCCAGATCGTCCTCCCCCTGCACCTTGTTGCCGACCACCTTGAGGGCGACGCCGAAGTCGCGCGCGTACTCCTTGTACTGCCGGTAGACCGATACGCCCTTCCGGGTCGGCTCGGCGACCAGGAACGTCATGTCGAACCGGGTGAACATCCCGGAGGCGAACGAGTCCGAGCCCGCGGTCATATCGACCACGACGTACTCGTCCCGGCCGTCCACGAGATGGTTGAGGCAGAGCTCCACCGCGCCGACCTTGGAGTGGTAGCAGGCCACACCGAGGTCGGATTCGGTGAAGGGGCCCGTCACCATCAGCCGGATCTCGGCGTCGTCCAGCCGGACCGGGCGGGCGCAGGCGTCGTAGACCGGGTTCTGCTCCTGGACGCGCAGCAGCCGTGAGCCCTCACCCGGAGGGGTGGTCTTGATCATGGTGGCCGCGGAGGCGATCCGGGGGTTCGTACCCCGGAGGTAGTCCTTGATCAGCGGCAGCCGGGCGCCCATGGCGGGCAGCGCCGCGGCCTCCGCCTCGTCGAGTCCGAGGGCCGTCCCCAGATGCTGGTTGATATCGGCGTCCACCGCGACGACGGGAGCCCCGCCCGCGGCCAGTTGCCGGATGAAGAGCGAGGACAGCGTCGTCTTTCCGCTGCCGCCCTTCCCTACGAAAGCGATCTTCATGTTCACCTAGGGTAGTGCCGAGGTTGCCCCCTGTTGTCAAGCCAGGTGAAGAAGACCACTCCAAGGGGGGACGTACGCCGGGGGCGCGTAGCCTCCCCTCTATGAGGACGAACGCCACGCCCGCCCCCTCGACCGATCCGCTCGCGGCCCTCGGCGCACTGCCGGGCGTCCCGGAGGCCGTGGCCTCCGTACGCAAGGCGGTCGACCGGGCTTACGGCCACCGGGTCATGCGGCGGCGCGCCATCGAGGTGACGGCGGAGGCCGCGCTCCGCGGTGCCCGGGGTTCGGCGGCGCTCTCCGGCGCCGACTGGGCGCTGGAGGAGGTCCGCCGGCGGACGGACTTCGGGGCGGACGCCGAGGCGAGGACGGTCGGCGCGGCGCTGCGGCTCTCCGCGGAGGCGGGCCAACTGCTCTCCGTCTGGCGGCAGTCGCCGCTGCGGGTCCTGGCCCGGCTGCATCTGGTCGCCGCCGGGGGCGCGGCGGACGGCGGCGTCGTGGGCAGGCCGCGGCTGGCGGGCGAGCGGACCGATGAGCCGCTGGTACGGGCGCCGCTGCCGGACGCCGCCGAGGTGAACGGCAGGCTGGAGGGGCTGGCCGGGCTGATCGTGGCGGGCGGGTCGGCTCCGGCGCTGGTGAACGCGGCCGTGGTGCACGGGGAGCTGATGGCGCTGCGCCCCTTCGGTTCGTACAACGGGCTGGTGGCCCGGACGGCGGAGCGGATCGTGCTGATCGGCAGCGGACTGGACCCGAAGGCGATCTGTCCGGCGGAGGTCGGCCACGCGGAGCTGGGCCGGGACGCCTACGCGACGGCGCTGGAGGGCTATCTCTCCGGGACCCCGGACGGTCTGGGCGCCTGGATCGCCCACTGCGGGCGGGCGGTCGAGCTGGGAGTGCGCGAGTCGACCGCCGTCTGCGAGGCGCTGCAGCGCGGCGCGGCCTGACAGCGGGCCCGGGGAACCGGGCCGACCGGGCCGCCCCCGGGTGACCGGGAGGGTTGCGGCGCCGGAAAAGGGTTGCGGCGGTACCGGATCCGGTACCGCCGCTGGCATGTCCGCCGGGTTACCAAGCGTCCTCGATGATGTGCCCATCAGGCGGGGAACTTCTGCCCTTCGCCTGGTGCGGCTGGCCCGTATTCGACGGGTCGACGTCGCGTGGGTGCCCGATTTTCATGCTCGGTCCGTGGGGCCTTTTTGCGTTCTCTCAGGTGATCCTTTCGGATGTCCTTGGTCTCGCGGGCCGTTGAATCCTTTGTACTCCAGGGCGATGGGAAGCGGAACCCCTGGCCGCACTTCTTTACTTTTGTCTTCAAATACGGAGGAAACGGTCAGGGTCGCCGATGGCCTGGGTAGCGGCCCGGGCGGCGGCACCGGGGCCGGAGAGCAGTGCCGTACGGGCCGCGCTCCGGCGGCGGCTGGCGTACCAGACGAGTCCGGCGGTCGCCGCCGCCGCGCCCACCGCCGCCGCGGCGACCAGTGCGGGGCGGGCCGGCATCGACAGGGCGGGCAGCCGCTGCTTCAGCCGTACCGGCCGGTTGAAGACCAGAATCGGCCACTCCCGGGCCGTGGCCTCCCGGCGGAGGGACCGGCCGGGATTGACCGCGTACGGATGGCCGACGGCCTCCAGCATCGGAAGGTCGGTGACGGAATCGCTGTAGGCATAGCAGCGCGAGAGGTCGTATCCCTCGGACTCCGCCAGTTCCCGGATGGCTTCCGCTTTTGTCGGGCCGTAGGCGTAGTACTCCACTTCTCCGGTGAAGCAGCCGTCGTCGCCGACGGCCATCCGGGTGGCGACGACCCGGTCGGCGCCCAGCAGCTCGCCGATGGGCTCGACGACCTCGGCGCCGGAGGTGGAGACGATGACGACATCGCGCCCGGCGGTGTGGTGCTCCTCTATGAGGGAGGCGGCTTCGTCATAGATGATCGGGTCGATCAGCTCATGAAGGGTCTCGGCGACGAGTTCCTTCACCTGCTGGACGTTCCAGCCCTTGCAGAGGGCGGAGAGATACTCGCGCATCCGCTCCATCTGGTCGTGGTCGGCGCCGCCCGCGAGAAAAACGAACTGGGCATACGCGGTCCGCAGTACGGCCCGGCGGTTGATCAGGCCGCCGTGGTAGAAGGACTTGCTGAAGGTCAGCGTCGAAGACTTCGCAATGACCGTCTTGTCCAGGTCGAAGAACGCGGCTGTGCGGGGCAAGGAGTGGTTTTCCACGCCCTGAGCATAGGTGGCCTCCATTCGGCGTACCGTCGGGCGTGTGGGTTTGCCTGAGAAGGCTCTCGGGTACACCATGGAAGTCACGGATCGTTCGCGACCGTGCTAACCCGGTCCGGCTCCTCCCCCCCCCCGAGTCGGCCGGAGAGGCGACCCCCGCTCTCCCCCCCGGCGGGGGTCGTCGCATGTCCGGACGGGTTTTCCCGCCACGGCAAGATCCACCGCCTCGATCCTTCTCTCTCGTCCCCCGCGGCGGCGGGCTCCTGGGACCACTCTGCATCGTCACTGTCCGTGATGGAAGAGGTGCGTAGGGGGAGTCACCGGTATGGGCGACCGAGTTATTCACAAGTGGTGAGTTGTCCACAGTTTTTCAGCAAGATCCACACGTTTTTCCGGTGTGCCGGACCGTGATTCCACCCGCGTAGTTCGCGGCTTCAGGAATCACCGATCCCGTATCGCTGCGGGATCGCGGCAATCAAGGGGGAAGATCGTGGCCGGATCTCATACATCGCATCGGCGGCCGGCCGCCGAAGGACGCCGTCCGGGGCCCCTGATCCTCACCGAGGACGGGGAACTGCTCGACGATCTGCTGCGGCTGTGCGCCGCCGCCGGGGCCGAGCCCGAAGTCCACCACGGGACGCCGGAGCGCGGCGGGGGCTGGGACGACGCCCCGCTGGTGCTCGTCGGGGAGGACGCGGCGGCCCGCTGCCGGGGCGCGGCGCGCCGGAGCGGGGTACTGCTCGTGGTCAGGGACCGCGGGGACCGCGCCGGGTTCGACGACCCGTCGGTCTGGCGGCGGGCGGTGGAGATCGGCGCCGACTCCGTCCTGCGGCTGCCGGACGCCGAGAGCTGGCTGGTCGGGCGGATCGCCGATGTCGTGGAGGGCGCCGGGCGGCAGGCGCTCACGGTCGGGGTCGTCGGCGGCCGGGGCGGCGCCGGGGCCTCCACCCTGGCCTGTGCGCTCGCGATCCGCGCGGCCCGGGCCGGGGAGCGTGCCGTGCTGGTCGACGGCGATCCGCTCGGCGGCGGGATCGACGTCCTGCTCGGCGGCGAGCGGGCCGAGGGCCTGCGCTGGCCCGACTTCGTCGACTCCAAGGGCCGGGTCGCCGGTGGCGCGCTGGAGGAGTCCCTGCCCGAGCTGCACGGCCTGAGGGTGCTCAGCTGGGACCGGGGCGAGTCCGTCGCCGTACCGCCGCAGGCCATGCGGTCCGTCCTCGCCGCGGCCAGGCGGCGCGGGGGCGCCGTCGTCGTCGATCTGCCGCGCCGGTTCGACGACGGCACGGCCGAGGCCCTCGCCCAGCTGGACGTCGGACTGCTGGTCGTCCCCGGCGAGCCGCGGGCCGTCGCCGCGGCCGGCCGGGTGGCGGCGGCCGTCGGACCGGCCCTGAAGGACCTGCGGATCGTCGCCCGCGGGCCGTACGCCGCCGGGCTCGACGAGGAGTGGATCGCCGCCGCCCTCGGGCTGCCCCTCGCCGGTGAGCTGCCGGGCGAGCCCGGCCCGCCGCCGGGCCGGGAGGCATCCGTGCCGCCCGGCGGGACGGACGGGCCGCTGGCCCGGTTCTGTACCGCCTTCTGGGACCGCGCCCTCGCCGGGGAGGTGACCGGATGAGCTCCGGACTGCTGGACGCGGTGCGGCAGCGCCTCGCCGAGAGCGGCGCCGACCCCACCCCGGCCCGGGTGGCCGCCGCCCTGCGGGCCCAGGGCGCCCTTCTCGGCGACGCGGAGATCCTCGGCGGGACGGAGTCCCTCCGGTGCGAACTGGTGGGCACCGGACCGCTGGAGCCGCTGCTGGCCGACCCCGCCGTGACGGACGTGCTGGTGTCGGCGCCCGACCGGGTCTGGATCGACCGGGGCCGGGGGCTCGAACGGACCGGGGTGACGTTCACGGACGCGGCGTCCGTGCGGCGGCTCGCCCAGCGCCTCGCCGCCGTCGCGGGCCGCCGCCTGGACGACGCCCGCCCCTGGGTGGACGCCCGGCTGCCCGACGGGACCCGGCTGCACGCGGTGATCCCGCCGGTCGCCGTCGGCTCGACCTGTCTGTCGCTGCGGGTGGCGCGCCCCCGGGCCTTCTCCCTGGCGGAGCTGACGGCAGCGGGCACGGTACCGCCCGGCGGCGACCGGATCCTCCGGGCGCTGCTCGACGCCCGGCTCTCGTTCCTGATCAGCGGGGGTACGGGGACGGGCAAGACGACCCTGCTGTCGACCCTGCTCGGGCTGGTCGGCGAGCGGGAACGGATCGTACTCGCCGAGGACTCGTCGGAGCTGCGGCCCGACCACCCGCATGTGGTGCGCCTCGAATCGAGGCCCGCCAACCAGGAGGGCGCGGGCGTGGTCACCCTGCGGGATCTGGTCCGGCAGGCGCTGCGGATGCGCCCCGACCGGCTCGTCGTGGGAGAGGTGCGCGGCGCCGAGGTGACCGAGCTTACCCCCTGTTAAGCACCAATACTTTTACGCACTATTTCGGGCATTTCTGCCGAGGCGAAGCATGTCGATGATCTCTCGCCTCT
>NZ_JBEYIS010000042.1:0-69560 GCF_040635975.1 Streptomyces sp. NPDC006798 | reverse complement strand
CCCCCTGCGCCTGGCGGCGCGGGTGGGGGCACCTCCCGGGCGGAGCCCAGGGGGCGTACCCCCACCGCGTGGACTCCCTCCTCCGCCTTGCGATCGCACGCACCGGACCCCGCTCACTCATCCGGCCTGATCCACAAGAAACTCCCTACGGGACAGTCCTCAGCAGTCACCCCCACCCCGGGGCCGCCCCCACCGGCCCCGGCCGTCCACCGCCCGCAGACCGCGCAGCTTCCACATCCCGTACAGCGCCATCACCGGTTTGGCGGCCATCCACTCACCGAGCCGGTAGTCGTCCGCGCGGACCAGCCTCCGAGCCAGATCGGGACGCTGCCGCCACAAGTAGGCACGGGCCATGAACGCATGAGCCGGCTGAGAGACGATTTTGATCCGGTCCGCGTCCTCGACCAGCGGAATCACATTCGCGATGTTCTCCCAGGTCGTGGTCGACCGCTCCTCCAGCACCACCGTGCCGTCGAAGCCGAGCACCGACGTGGCGTACTCCGCCATCACCCGCGCCTCCGCCACCCCGCCCCCGGGCGCCCCACCACTGAAGACCACCCGCCCCCCGTCCACGGAACGCACCCCGGCCCGCACACGCCACCGGTTGATCGCATTCGCCGTCTCCCCGGGATTCCGGTACCCCAACACCACCACGGCCTCGGACCCGCTCCGGCAATCCCCCAGAAGCGCCCGCGACCAACGCCAGTTCACCCACTCCCCCCACCCCACGACCACGACCCCGGCCACCACCAGCCCCGTCCTTCGCCACATGCGGCGACTCTAGGCCAAGCCCCCGGAGACGAGGCGACGTCACGACATGGCTCGCTAGGGTGACGATTGCCGGGCGTAGTCGGGCCGGATCGGAGTGCGGAGAGTCGTGGGCGGTCTTACGGAAGCACAGCTGAGGGCACTCGCAGGGGCGCGTTCCTTCGAGCGGGGCCTCGGCTACGTCGACGCGGTCTCCGATATGGAGGTCGGTGACAACCGGATCTCGGCATCGATTCGCGGCACCGGGCGGTACGAGGCGGTACTCGTCCTGGGCGAGCGCCGAGGCCCGTCGGGTACGTGCTCCTGCCCGTACGGGCAGGAGGGCAACTTCTGCAAACACCTGGTGGCCCTCGGCCTGACCGCGATGGCGCACGAGGCGGATCTCCCCCGACGGCGGGAATCGGCCCGGGAACGGACGCGCGGCCTCGACACCTGGCTGTCCGGCCTGTCGCAGGAGCGGTTGCTCACACTCGTACGGGACGAGATGACCGCGGACCGACGGCTGCGCCACCGCCTGGAACTGCGCGCGGCGAGTGCCCGGGGAGACGTGGACGGCATCCGTTCCCGCCTCCGTGAGCTGCTCGACATCAGCCCGTTCGCCCGATACGGCTACGTCGAGTACGCCGATGCCCGCGCCTACGCCGACCAGGCGGGGCAGGCCGTGTCCGCGATCCGGTCGCTCACGGACTCGGGCCGGGCCGCCGACGCGACGGTGCTCGCCCGGGAGGCGATCGGGCTGCTCGCGGGAATGGCCGACAGCGTCGACGACTCCGACGGAGCGCTCGGCCGGATCGGTACCGGCCTCGCCGCCGCCCACCACGACGCCTGTCGCCGAGCCCACCCCGATCCGGAGGAACTCGCGCGCTGGCTGGTCACCCACACCCTCGACGACGCGGCCCACCTCACCGACATCGACCCGCTCGCCTACGAGCAACCGCTCGGCGAGCGGGGGATGGCCGCCCTGCGCCGGTACGCGGACGACGCCTGGCGGGCCAACCGCACCGGCTGGGCAGAGAAGGACCTGATGCGACGCCTCGCCGAGTCCGGGCGGGACATCGACACGGTGATCGCCGTACACGCCGCCGACCTCGCGCCGGACGGTCGCACCCACCTCCTCGTCGCCCGTGAACTCGACACGGCCGGTCGCACCGCCGAAGCCCTGGAGTGGGCCGAGCGCGGCATCCGCGAGATCGAGGACCTCGCCATCGTCGACACCGCCCTGGTCGACTATCTCGCCGACCGCTACACCCGGGCCGCCCGGCTCGCCGACGCCGTCACCCTGCGCCGCGACCACTTCGCCGCTCGCCGCAGCCTGCTCGCCTACCAGTGCCTGCGCGCCGCGGCCGAGGCCGCCACGTGCTGGCGGGCCGAACGTGCGAAGGCCCTGGCCCTGCTGCGAGCCGACGCCGATGCCGAACGGGCGGACACCTGCCGCGGCCGGCCCCTCGTCGACGTCCTGCTGGACGACCAGGACACCGAAGCCGCCTGGCGCGCGGCCGACGAGTACGGAACCCACGACGACCAGTGGCTCACCCTCGCCGACCGGTCCTGCCCGACCCGCCCCGCGGACGCCCTCGCCGTCTACCTCCGCCTGGCCGTCCGGCTCACCCGCGAGACCGGCAATCGTGCCTACGAACAACTCGTCGCCCTGCTCCTGAGCATCCGCGACTGCCACCGGCGCCTCGGCACCCCCGACGACTTCACCGCGTACCTCACCGACCTGCGCGCCACTCAGAAGCGGAAGCGGAACCTGATGCGCGTGTTGGAGCGGCACGGCTTGTGATCCGGAACGACGGTTCAGGGACCGCTGCGGCCTCGGAGGCGCTGGCCGTCGGCCCCGGTCCCGTCGGTCATTCCCTTCTACGCAGGGGATTCGCGGTCGCCGCGCAAGGTTGAACAAATCCGGCCGGTCCACCATCGTGCGGCCAGTAGCATGGCGAGCTGTGACGTAGGGGAGCGATTGTGTTACTGGGGGTTTGACGTGGCGCTGGATGGGCCCAGCCTGGGCAAGATGCTGGATGACGTGGCGGCTGGCAGGATCCAGCTCCCCGACTTCCAGCGACAGTGGAAGTGGGACGACGACCGGATCCGCGCCCTGTTGGCGACCGTGACACTCGAGTATCCGCTGGGTGTCGCGATGACGCTGGAGACAGGTGGCGACGCCCAGTTCAAGGCCCGGCCGCTGCACGGCACCGATGTGCAGTCGCACGTGATGCCGGAGCAACTGCTTCTCGACGGTCAGCAGCGGCTGACCTCCTTGTTCCAGGCGCTGAGGTCCGACCGGCCGGTCGAGACGACGGGCGCGCGGAACAAGCCGCTCAGGCGCTGGTATTACATCGACATCGTCAAGGCGGTGGACGAGTCGGCGGACCGTGACGAGGCGATCGTGTCCGTCCCCGAGGACCGGGTGGTGCGCGGCGCGTACGGCCACGCGACCCGGGACCTCTCGACGCGCGAGAAGGAGTGCGCGAGCGGCCTGTTCCCCCTGAACCTGATCTATGAACCGGACCTGACCGGGAAGTGGCAGAGGGCCTATGTGAGTGGTGGTGACGACCGCTGGGACCTGTGGTCGGCCTTCCAGGCCCGGGTCATCGACACGGTCAAGGGCTTCAAAGTGCCGTTGATCCGCCTCCCGAAGGAAACCCGCAAGGAAGCGGTGTGCTCGGTCTTCGAACGGGTGAACACGGGCGGCGTCGTCCTCAATGTCTTCGAGCTGCTCACGGCGACCTATGCGGGCGACACCCAGTATTCGGCGAGACACGGTGGCCAGGACTTCAGCCTTATCAAGGACTGGCAGGCCATCAAGGGCAGGCTCTGCGCCGACTACCAGGTGTTCGGCACCTTGGACAAGGACAGCGGTCAGGAGACCGGGCTCACGAGCCTCGACTTCCTGCAGGCCATCGCGCTGGTGCGTACGTACCGCCGCAAGAAGGAGTTCCTGGCGGAGCACCCCGGAGCGTCGAACGCCCCCGCGGTGAGCTGCAAGCGCCGCGATCTGCTGCATCTTCCGTTGACCGACTATACGGAGATCGCTCCGAAGACGGCCGATGCGTTGTCCTGGGTGGGCCGCTTCCTGGCCACACAGCATGTCTTCCGCGAGCGTGACCTGCCGTACGGATCGCAGGTGGTCCCCCTGGCGGCCATCGCCGTCCTGCTGGGGGAGACGCTGCGGGACCCGGATGCCCAGGAGAGGCTGGCCCGCTGGTACTGGTGCGGTGTCCTCGGCGAACTGTACGGCGGCGTCACGGACACCCGGTTCGTGCGGGATGTCGAGCAGGTGGTCGGCTGGATCAAGGACAGTGGTACGGAGCCCGACACCGTCACCCAGGCGACCTTCCAGGAACAGCGCCTGCACCGGCTCACCTCACGCAACAGCGCCGCGTACAAGGGCATCCACGCCCTTCTTCTGAAAGAGGGCGCGATCGACTGGTTCTTCCACGGGGAACCCATCAACGAACAGTTCCTGATCGGGCAGTACGTGGACATCCGGCAGGTCTTCCCGAAGGCGTGGTTCGAGCACAACGGCGTGGACGGCTCCCGGATGAGCAGCATCGTCAACAAGACGCCGTTGTCCTACCGGGCGCTCCAGGCGATGGGGGCCAGTGAGCCGTCGGCGTATCTGACCGCCTTCGAGCGGCATACCGGCAGCCCGGGGCCCTGGTTCGACGACATCGTCGGAACCCACCTCATCGACGCGAAGACGCTGCGCGCGGACGACTTCGACGCTTTCTACCGGGATCGGACAACCAGGCTTCTGGAACTCGTGGAGCGGGAAATGGGCAAGGCCGCGGTGCGCGAGGGGGCGAACGATGCCGACGCCGGATGATGCCACCGTCAAGGGGCTGGAAGGCACGACCCTGACGATCCGGAGCCTGCTGTCGCTATGGGGCTATCGGATCCGTGACCACGCGTCCGTCCCACAGATCCGGCTCGACCTGGCGAACGCGGGCCTGCACACGGTTCCGGACTTCGCGGCCGGCTCACGGGACGACGAGGTCGCGATCGTGCCGATCGGCCACCAGCGGGGTCCGGCCGCCGATACCGGTGAGACGGACGACGCCCCTGAGCAGGACCCGGCCGACGAATCCGAGGAAGCCGTCGGAGTCTTCCCCCAGACGGCCATGCGGGTACACGACCTGCCCTGTGCCCACAGGGTCGTATCGATCACGCCCGATGAGCCGCTCTCCGCGGCCATGGGCAGGATGGCGGAGCACGGGTACTCACAGCTTCCCGTGATCGACGCGTCCGGAACCCTGCACGGAGTCGTCACCTGGGCCTCGATCGCGCACATGCACGCGACCGGGCGCAAGCAGTGTCTGGCCGGGGCGATCAGCACCGAGTACGAGATCGTCAACGCCACTGCTCACCTGCTGCCGGTCCTGCCGGCTATCCGTGCGCACGAGTTCGTCCTCGTCCGAGCCGCCGACGGGCAGGTGAGCGGCATCGTCACCTCCGCCGATCTCGCCGGCGAGTTCGGCACGGTGGCCCGCCCCTTCTTCACCCTGGGCGAGATCGAGCGCCGACTGCGGCGCTGTCTGGGACGTGTCTACGACGAGACCGACGTCCAGAAGGTGCACAAGAAGAGGACCTCGGTCGACGAGATGATGTTCGGCGAGTACATCCGCCTCCTGAACGATGAGGAACGCTGGAACAAGCTCGGGTGGCCTCTCGTCGACAAGGATCACTTCATCGGAGTGCTCAGCCGTGTGAAGGACGTCCGCAACACCGTCATGCACTTCAACGCGCCGTCCCTCAGAACCGAACAGCTCGACCTGCTCGACAGCTTCGTCTCCATGCTGCGTCTGTACGACCCCGACTACGCGGCGACCGGCACGGGCTGAGCGGTCAGAGGCTTCTCAGGCGCTTCCCTCGAAGCGTTCCAGGCAGGATTCGAACCTGTGCGCACGTCCGGGAGTGATTGTTCAGATCATCCCGGACGTGTGGAAGAAGAGGTTCGGCTCTCTGTGCCCGCCCCGGAGGTATCGAGGAGTCTCTGACCGGAGGGCTTTGTGCCGATCATGGATCCACCTCGGCACCACGGGCGCATCGACGGCCACGAGGAGGCGGCCGACGCGAAGAACGCGAAGGCGCTGGAGGGGGAGGGCGACACAGTCCGATGAGTGTGTCGGAGGTGTGTCGCGAACACTGAGAGGCAATGAGAAAGAGCGGGAGTCAGTGAGACTGACTTCCGCTCTCTCATGTCGGCATCCGCACTGGCCAGGGCATGGTTTCCGCTGACTGACCGGCGAGTGCCCCCGGCAGGATTCGAACCTGCGCACACGGCTCCGGAGGCCGTTGCTCTATCCCCTGAGCTACGGGGGCGCACTGTCTGCCTCGGGCTGTCTCCCTCGGCGACAGGTAGAACACTATCAGCTCTCCGAGGGTGCCCGTGAACAGGTATTTCGGCGGGGTGGTCGGCGCGGGTGGGGGCGTCGTCACCCGGGCCGGGGTCGCCCGGAGGGGGTGGAAGTGGGGAAAAGCCGGACGCGGTCGCGGGCGTCGACCTACTCTCGAGTTGTGTCAGGTGCGTCCGGGCGGGTGCTCGTTGTCGATGACAATCGAGTCATCCGGCAGTTGATCAGGGTCAACCTCGAGCTGGAGGGCTTCGAGGTGGTGACCGCGGGCGATGGTGCCGAGTGCCTGGAGGTCGTGCGGGAGGTGCGGCCCGATGTGGTGACGCTGGATGTCGTGATGCCGCGGCTGGACGGGCTGAGGACCGCCGCGCGGCTGCGGGAGGATCCGGCGACGCGGCATCTGCCGGTGGCGATCATCAGTGCCTGTACGCAGTACGAGGTGGAGAGCGGGATCGCCGCGGGGGTCGACGCCTTTCTGGCGAAGCCCTTCGAGCCCGCCGATCTCGTACGGCTCGTGCGGCGGTTGGCGGAGCGTGACGGGACGCCCGTGGTGGAGGAGCGGCGCGGGGTCGGGCGGGCCGGGACCGCGCGGGGCTGACCGGATGGCGAAACGGGTCGCTGCCGGACTCCCCTCCTCGCCTACGCTGGTCCCGTGACCCCCGCCCAGCTCTCCCGTACCGTGCGCCACGCCGTGTGCCGCGCGGTGGAGGACGGTGTGCTGCGGGTCGCGGTCCCCGATGACGTACGGATGGAACGGCCCCGGCCCGGTGGGTGCGGGGACTGGGCCACCGGGGTCGCGCTGCGGCTCGCCGGGGACGCCGGGGAGCCCGCGCGGGTGGTCGCCGAGCGGCTGCGGGAGCGGATCGCCGACCGGCCGGGAGTGGCCGCCGTGGAGATCACCGGGCCCGGGTTCCTCAACATCACCCTGAGCGGGGATCCCGCCGGGCGGCAGCGCGAGATCGTCGCCGGGGCGGAGGGGGCGGTCCGGAGCATCGCCGATGCCCGGCGCTCGTATCCGCCCCTGCCGGGGAGCCGGGCCGTCGTCTGGGACGAGGTCGTCGGACTGCTCCGGCGGATCGATGGAAGCGACAGCGACACGGCCGACGGGCATGTACGGCGGCCGAAGGTCGTCGACCATCCCGACACCACCGCCGTGCTCGGCGCCGACGCCACCCGGTGGGCCTTTCTCTCCGTCGCCGCGCGGGACGCCCCGCGGGCCGGCGCCGGGCTGTTGCGGCAGCACGAGACCAACCCCCTGTTCACCGTGCGGTACGCACACGCCCGGGCCCGCGCCCTGAGCCGGAACGCCGCCGCCCTGGGGTTCGGGGCGGACCGGGCCGAGTACGCCGAGACGGATGTCGAGCGGTGGATCGCCGACTTCCCCGGCGCCCTGGGCGCCGCCGCCCGGCTGCGGGCGCCCGACCGGGTCGCCCGGCATCTGGAGGGGACCGCCGACGCCCTGCTCGGGCTCCAGCCCGCCGTACTGCCCGTCGGCGAGGAGAAACCCCTGGCCGCCCACCGCTCCCGGCTCGCGCTCGCCGAAGCCGCCGGGGCGGTGCTCGCCGGTGGCCTCTCCCTGCTCGGCATCAGCGCACCCGACCATTGGTGAAAGAGATTCGACGATGAGCCGTTCCGCACACCCCGCCGGGCCCCGGCACGCCGATGTCCTGCCCGAGGGGCACTACGCGGCGCCGCCCGCCGACCTCAACGCCCTCGACCCGGCGATCTGGGCCCGGACCGTGACCCGGGACACCGACGGCGTCGTCGCCGTCGGCGGGATCCCGGTGACCCGGCTGGCGGAGGAGTTCGGCACGCCCGGCTACTTCCTCGACGAGGAGGACTTCCGGGCCCGCTGCCGCGCCTGGGCGGAGGCGTTCGGGCCCGGTGCCGACGTCTTCTACGCCGGGAAGGCGTTCCTCAGCCGGGCCGTCGTCCGCTGGCTGCACGAGGAGGGCCTCAACCTCGACGTCTGCTCCGCGGGCGAGCTGCGGACCGCTCTCGACGCGGGCATGCCCGCCGAGCGGATCGCGTACCACGGCAACAACAAGTCCCCCGAGGAGATCGAGCGGGCGATCGGGGCCGGGGTCGGCCGGATCGTGCTCGACTCCTTCCAGGAGATCGTCCGGGTCGCCCACACCGCCGAGCGGCTCGGCAAGCGGCAGAAGGTGCTGATCCGGGTCACCGTCGGCGTCGAGGCGCACACCCACGAGTTCATCGCCACCGCCCACGAGGACCAGAAGTTCGGCATCCCGCTCGCCGGGGACCAGGCCGCCGAAGCCGTCCGCCGGGCCCTCGGCCTCGACGGGCTCGAACTGGTCGGCATCCACTCCCACATCGGTTCGCAGATCTTCGACACCTCCGGCTTCGAGGTCGCCGCCCACCGCGTCGTCGGCCTGCTGAAGCGGGTCCGCGACGAGCACGGCGTCGAACTGCCCGAGATCGACCTCGGCGGCGGCCTCGGCATCGCCTACGTCCCGGGCGACGACCCCCGTGAACCGCGGCACATCGCCAAGGCCCTGCACGAGATCGTCACCCGCGAGTGCGAGGCCGCCGGGCTGCGCACCCCCCGGATCTCCGTCGAGCCCGGCCGCGCCATTGTCGGCCCCACCGCCTTCACCCTCTACGAGGTCGGCACCATCAAGCCCCTGGAGGGGCTGCGGACGTACGTCAGCGTCGACGGCGGCATGTCGGACAACATCCGCACGGCGCTCTACGACGCCGAGTACAGCGTCGTCCTGGTCTCCCGCACCTCCGACGCGCCGCCGATGCTCAGCCGGGTCGTCGGCAAGCACTGCGAGAGCGGCGACATCGTGGTCAAGGACGCCTTCCTCCCGGCCGACCTCGCCCCCGGCGATCTGATCGCCGTCCCCGCCACCGGCGCCTACTGCCGCTCGATGGCCAGCAACTACAACCACGCGCTGCGCCCGCCCGTCGTGGCGGTCTCGAAGGGCGCGGCGCGGGTGATCGTCCGGCGTGAGACGGAGGAAGATCTGTTGCGTCTCGATGTCGGTTGATGGAGATAGATGTCTCGGATACCGGACGGAGCATAGAAAATGCTGTCCGGTGCGTGAGACTGGACCCACCCGAAATGCTGAGAAACGAGGTCGGATGATGCGTACGCGTCCGCTGAAAGTGGCGCTGCTGGGCTGTGGAGTGGTCGGCTCAGAGGTGGCGCGCATCATGACGACGCACGCCGACGACCTCGCGGCCCGGATCGGCGCCCCCGTGGAACTCGCGGGAGTGGCCGTCCGCCGCCCCGACAAGGTGCGCGAGGGCATCGACCCGGCCCTGGTCACCACCGATGCCACGGCCCTGGTGAAACGGGACGACATCGATGTGGTGATCGAGGTCATCGGCGGGATCGAGCCCGCCCGCACCCTGATCACCACCGCCTTCGAGCACGGCGCGTCCGTGGTGTCCGCGAACAAGGCGCTGCTCGCCGAGGACGGGGCCACCCTCTACGCCGCCGCCGAGAAGCACGGCAAGGACCTCTACTTCGAGGCCGCCGTCGCCGGTGCCATCCCGCTGATCCGGCCGCTGCGCGAATCGCTCGCGGGCGACAAGGTCAACCGGGTCCTCGGCATCGTCAACGGCACCACCAACTTCATCCTCGACAAGATGGACGGCTCCGGCGCCGGCTACACCGAGGCGCTGGACGAGGCCACCGCCCTCGGGTACGCCGAGGCCGACCCGACCGCCGACGTCGAGGGTTTCGACGCCGCCGCCAAGGCCGCGATCCTGGCCGGGATCGCCTTCCACACCCGGGTCCGGCTGGACGACGTCCACCGCGAGGGCCTGACCGAGGTCACGGCCGCCGACATCGCCTCCGCCAAGCGGATGGGCTGCACGGTCAAGCTGCTGGCGATCTGCGAGCGGGCCGCCGACGGCAAGTCCGTGACCGCCCGGGTCCACCCGGCGATGATCCCGCTCAGCCATCCGCTGGCCTCCGTCCGTGAGGCGTACAACGCGGTCTTCGTCGAGGCCGAGGCCGCCGGGCAGCTGATGTTCTACGGCCCCGGCGCGGGCGGCGCGCCCACCGCGTCCGCCGTCCTGGGCGACCTGGTCGCCGTCTGCCGCAACAAGCTCGCCGGGGCCACCGGGCCGGGCGAGTCCGCCTACACCCAGCTGCCGGTCAGCTCCATGGGTGAGGTGGTGACGCGGTACCACATCAGTCTCGACGTGGCCGACAAGCCGGGCGTGCTCGCCCAGGTCGCGACGGTCTTCGCCGAGCACGGGGTGTCGATCGACACCGTCCGTCAGCAGGGCAAGGACGGGGAGGCATCCCTCGTCGTCGTCACCCACCGCGCGCCCGACGCCGCCCTCTCGGGGACGGTCCGGGCGCTGCGGGAGCTCGACACCGTGCGCGGTGTCGCCAGCATCATGCGTGTTGAAGGGGAGTAACCAGCAATGACCCACCAGTGGCGCGGCATCATCGAGGAGTACCGGGACCGGCTCCCGGTGACGGACACCACGCCCGTCGTCACACTCCGTGAGGGTGGGACGCCCCTCGTCCCGGCGCAGGTGCTCTCCGAGCGCACCGGCTGCGAGGTCCACCTCAAGGTCGAGGGGGCCAATCCGACCGGCTCCTTCAAGGACCGCGGGATGACGATGGCGATCACCCGCGCCAAGGAGGAGGGGGCGAAGGCCGTCATCTGCGCCTCCACCGGCAATACCTCCGCGTCGGCCGCCGCCTACGCGGTGCGCGCCGGGATGGTGTGCGCGGTCCTCGTCCCCCAGGGGAAGATCGCCCTGGGCAAGATGGGCCAGGCGCTGGTCTACGGTTCGAAGATCCTCCAGGTCGACGGCAACTTCGACGACTGCCTGGATCTGGCGCGAAATCTGTCCGAGAACTATCCGGTGGCCCTGGTCAATTCGGTCAATCCCTATCGGATCGAAGGTCAGAAGACGGCGTCCTTCGAGATCGTCGACGCCCTCGGCGACGCCCCGGACATCCATGTCCTGCCGGTCGGCAACGCGGGCAACATCACCGCCTACTGGAAGGGCTACCGGGAGTACGCGGCCGACGGCCCGGCCACCCGCACTCCCCGGATGTGGGGCTTCCAGGCGTCCGGCTCCGCGCCGATCGTCCGGGGCGAGATCGTCAAGGACCCGTCGACCATCGCCACCGCGATCCGGATCGGCAACCCGGCCTCCTGGCAGCAGGCGCTGGCCGCCCGGGACGACTCCGGCGGCGCCATCGACGAGGTGACGGACCGTGAGATCCTGCGGGCCTACCGGCTGTTGGCCTCCCAGGAGGGCGTCTTCGTCGAGCCGGCGTCCGCCGCGTCCGTGGCGGGCCTGCTGAAGGCCGCCGAGGCCGGAAAGGTCGACCCGGGTCAGCGGATCGTCTGCACGGTCACCGGCAATGGGCTGAAGGACCCGGACTGGGCCGTCGCGGGCGCTCCGCAGCCGGTCACCGTGCCGGTGGACGCGCCGACGGCCGCCGCGCGGCTCGGACTCGCCTGAGCGTCCCGTACGGCCCTGTCCCGTACGGCTCCGTACGGAACACCCGGTCCGGCCCCCGCGGCCGGGCCGGGTCGGCCGCAACGGGCCGGAATCAGGACCTCCGGATGCCTGGAACGGCCGGAAAGCATCGATCCGTTCGAGCCGTTCGAGCCCCGGTCGAGGCGTAATACCCCGGTGGAAAGCATCCCAAGCCGGGCGGTGACGGAGGCCGAGGCACAGGAGGCTCGCGACACGCATCGTGCGCCTCCTGTGCGCCCTATGTCGCCGCGGAACCTTCCTTCGATAGGCTGTACCGAACCCACCCACCGCATATGCCGGTGCAGGGGTGCGGCCGTCCGTCGCGGCCCCCGGGGGTCGACCCCTCCCGAATCCGCGCGCCGCCCGTCAGTACATCCGCACATCTGTTCCGCCCTTCCCCGCCCCCGATTCCGCAGACCCCCCCGAGAATTTCGACACCACAGTCACCGCCCGTCCCTTGCGTCACAAGGGTCAGAGCCAAGGAGAGTCATCGAGCGATGGCCGGTCCAGCGTTCCGCGCCGCCGCCGTCCGGGTGCGCACCCCCGCCACCAGCGCCAACCTCGGCCCCGGCTTCGACGCCTTCGGGCTGTCGCTGGGGCTCTACGACGATGTCGTCGTCCGGGTCGCGGACTCCGGGCTGCATATCGACATCGCGGGCGAGGGCGCGTCGACGCTGCCCCGCGACGAGAGCCATCTGCTCGTCCGCTCCCTGCGTACCGCCTTCGACCTGCTCGGCGGGCAGCCGCGCGGCCTCGAAGTGGTCTGTGCCAACCGGATCCCGCACGGCCGCGGACTCGGTTCCTCGTCGGCCGCCATCTGCGCCGGGATCGTCGCCGCCCGCGCGGTGACCATAGGAGGCGAGGCCCGGCTCGACGACACGGCGCTGCTGGAGCTGGCCACCGAGATCGAGGGGCACCCCGACAACGTCGCCGCCTGCCTGCTGGGCGGTTTCACCCTCGCCTGGACCGACGGGGGAGCGGCCCGGGCCATCAGGATGGACCCCGCCGATTCCGTCGTTCCGGTGGTTTTCGTCCCCGAGAAGCCGGTGCTCACGGAGACCGCGCGGGGACTGCTGCCGCGTACCGTCCCCCATGTGGACGCCGCCGCGAACGCCGGTCGCGCCGCCTTGCTGGTCGAGGCGCTGACCAGGCGTCCCGAGCTCTTGCTGCCCGCCACGGAGGACCGGCTCCACCAGGAGTACCGCGCCCCGGCGATGCCGCAGAGCGTCGACCTTGTCAACCGACTGCGCGCCGACGGCGTCCCTGCAGTCATCTCCGGTGCGGGCCCCACGGTGCTCGCGCTGGCCGAGAACAGTGCGGCCGACCAGGTCGCACGGCTCGCGGGCGAGGGCTGGGCCGCCAACCGGCTGGCCTTCGACGCCGCGGGTACGAGCGTGCTGCCGCTCGTACCGTCCGACGCCGTGCCGCCCGCCGAGGAACCGTCCCCCGACGGCTCCGGGCGGACGCATCGGGCCGGGGACGGTACGCGGCCGGGCGACACGTCCTCCGGGTGAGCCGTCCGGGGGCCGTGGGCCGTCGCGGGGGGTATGCCGTACGACGCGGTGACCGCGCCGGACGCGCCGTACCGGCCGCGGGGTGCCACCGGAGCACCGCGGCCGCGGGATTCCACCCGAATCCCGGCCCGGGGGCGGCGCGGATTACCGCGGTGATTCCCGGGGACACGAGATTGCCGGTGATGGAGAGGGGGAATGTTTGTTGGAGCCGGTAGTGTTAACCTCAAGTCAGCGCCCGAAGCCTTCATGGCTCGGAGCTTCGTGTCCCGCATCGGGACCGCCAATTCTTCCGGGAGCCTCCCCGACTGCCTGAGCAGCCTGCCTGAGCAGTATCGAGCACGCTCCGGAACCGGCACGACACCTCACGCTCCGCCGATCAGTGGCCGAGCGGGGGGGACCTCGGGCCGGATCGCAAGTATCTGCTTCTCCGCCGTCCGCAGAGCCGGCGGGGACCACCGCCCCGGCACGGTCGTATCACCGACCGCGTTCGGACAGCACAACCGGTCGCCGAGCCAGATGGCCGACGTCCGCTCCAGGGAAGGACCCTTCGTGAGCGACACCACCGATCTGATGGGCGTGACTGCCGACAACCCCGTCGACACTTCCGCGCCCGCCGCAGGTGCTGCCTCCGGCACCACCGCCCGGCGCCGCCGTTCCGGCACCGGCCTCGAGGGCATGGTCCTGGCCGAGCTGCAGCAGGTCGCGTCCGGCCTCGGGATCAGGGGCACCGCGCGGATGCGCAAGAGCCAGCTGATCGAGGTCATCAAGGAGGCGCAGGCAGGCGGCGGGGCCGCCCCGGCCAAGAAGACCGCCGAGCCGGAGGCCAAGGCCGCCGAGGCGAAGCCGAAGCGCCGCGCCACCTCGAAGGCGCGTACCGACGCCGACGCCGGTGACGGCGAGAAGGCCGCGCCCGCCGAGAAGACGGCGAAGGCCGAGCCGGCCGAGAAGGCCGCCCAGCAGCAGATCGAGATCCCCGGCCAGCCGGCCAGCGACGACACCCCGGCCGTCGAGCGCCGCCGCCGCCGCGCCACGGCGCAGGCGGGCAGCCCCGAGACGCACGCCGAGGGCTCCGTCGCCGTCAAGGAGGCCAAGGAGGTCTCCCGTACCGACGCGCAGGACGGGTCCGGGCAGGACGGCGAGGGCCGCAAGGACCGCGGCGACCGCGGTCAGCGCGGCGACCGCGGTGACCGCGGCGAGCGCCGGGACCGTCAGCGCGGCCGCGGCAAGGGCGACGACCAGCAGGGCGGCCAGCGCCAGCAGGGCGGCGGCCAGCGGCAGCAGCAGGGCGGCCAGCAGAGCGGCCCGCAGGACGACTTCGACGAGGACGGCAGCGGTCGCCGCGGTCGCCGGGGCCGTTACCGCGACCGCCGGGGCCGTCGTGGCGGCCGTGAGGAGTTCGCGGGTGAGCCGCAGGTCGCCGACGACGACGTGCTGATCCCGGTCGCGGGCATCCTCGACATCCTCGACAACTACGCGTTCATCCGCACCTCGGGCTACCTCCCGGGCCCCAACGACGTGTACGTCTCCCTGGCGCAGGTCCGCAAGAACGGGCTGCGCAAGGGCGATCACGTCACCGGCGCGGTCCGGCAGCCCAAGGAGGGCGAGCGCCGCGAGAAGTTCAACGCGCTGGTCCGGCTGGACTCCGTCAACGGCATGGCGCCCGAATCGGGCCGCGGACGGCCGGAGTTCAACAAGCTGACGCCGCTCTACCCGCAGGACCGGCTCCGGCTGGAGACCGACCCGGGCGTGCTGACCACCCGGATCATCGACCTGGTGTCGCCGATCGGCAAGGGGCAGCGCGGCCTGATCGTGGCCCCGCCGAAGACCGGCAAGACCATGATCCTGCAGGCGATCGCCAACGCCATCACGGTCAACAGCCCCGAGTGCCATCTGATGGTCGTCCTCGTCGACGAGCGGCCCGAAGAGGTCACCGACATGCAGCGGTCGGTCAAGGGCGAGGTCATCTCCTCGACCTTCGACCGCCCGGCCGAGGACCACACCACCGTCGCGGAGCTGGCCATCGAGCGGGCCAAGCGCCTGGTCGAGCTGGGTCACGACGTGGTCGTCCTGCTGGACTCCATCACCCGTCTGGGCCGCGCCTACAACCTGGCCGCGCCCGCCTCCGGACGCATCCTCTCCGGTGGTGTCGACTCGACCGCGCTCTACCCGCCGAAGCGGTTCTTCGGTGCCGCGCGGAACATCGAGGACGGCGGCTCGCTGACCATCCTGGCCACCGCACTGGTCGACACCGGCTCGCGGATGGACGAGGTGATCTTCGAGGAGTTCAAGGGCACCGGCAACATGGAGCTGAAGCTCGACCGGAAGCTCTCCGACAAGCGCATCTTCCCGGCGGTGGACGTCGACGCGTCCAGCACCCGCAAGGAGGAGATCCTGCTCGGCGGCGAGGAGCTGGCCATCGTCTGGAAGCTCCGCCGGGTGCTGCACGCGCTCGACCAGCAGCAGGCGATCGAGCTGCTGCTGGACAAGATGAAGCAGACGAAGTCGAACGCCGAGTTCCTGCTCCAGATCCAGAAGACGACGCCGTCCTCCGGTAACAACGACTGATCGCGTCGCGGCCGCAGTACCCCCGCGGGCCCCGTCACCTTCGCAGGTGGCGGGGCCCGCGTCTGCGTACGGTGGCGCCCGTGCCACGGTCCGTGGCGGTTTTCTCAGCGTCTTCTCACGCGCTTCTCACGACCGCATGCAACCCTTTTGGGGGCAGTAACGTCCTACCAATGGCTGAACAAAGCTGGACATAACCGGAAATCTGTCACCGAAGAGCGACGGAGGGTGAGAGCCGCGGGATCGCGGCGGGACCGCCGGGAGGCGCGCGGAGAGCGAGAGCGGAGAGACCATGAACGAGCGGAGCGGCCGGGAAGGCCGGATAGCCGGGGGCGGCGGGAGCGATCGCCGACCGCGCTCCCGGCGCCGTAGAGCCGCCGTCGTCACGGCCTGGGCCGCCGCGGCGCTGATCGTCGTCGGCGGGTCGGGACTCGGCTACCTCTACCTCCAGCTCGACGGAAACCTCCACGGCGTCGACATCGACGCCCAGCTCTACGGCAAGGACCGGCCCCCGGACATCGGCGACGGCTCCATGGACATCCTGGTCCTCGGTTCCGACTCCCGCTCCGGCGCCAACAGCGAGTACGGCCGCGACGACGGCGCCGCCCGGGCCGACACCGCGATGGTCGTCCATGTCAACGAGGGCCACCGCAGCGCCACCGTGGTCTCCATACCCCGCGACACCCTGGTCGACCGCCCGGTCTGCACCGACCCCGACGGCGACCGGATACCCGGGGCCCGGAACGCCATGTTCAACAGCGCCTACGAGGTCGGCGGACCGGCCTGTGCCGTCGCCACCGTCGAGCGGCTGTCCGGCATCCGCATGGACCACTATCTGGAGATCGACTTCACCGGCTTCAAGAAGCTCGTCGACGAACTCGGCGGAGTGGAGATCACCACCTCCGAGGCGATCCGGGACCGCGACAGCCGACTCGACCTCACCGCCGGGACCCACACCCTCGACGGCGAGCAGGCCCTTGCCCTGGTCCGTACCCGCAAGAGCGTCGGCGACGGCAGCGACCTCGGCCGGATCCGGCTCCAGCAGGTCTTTCTGAAGGCGTTCATCGCCCAGGTCAGGGATGCCGGGCTGCTGACCGATCCGGTACGGCTCTTCGGCGTCGCCGACACCGCGACCAAGGCCGTCACCACCGACTCGGAACTGGCCTCCGTCGCCAAGCTCACCGGCTTCGCCCGGTCACTCGCCGGAATCGGCCCCTCGGACGTCCAGATGGTCACCCTGCCGGTCGGCTACGACCCCTACGACCCCAACCGGGTCGTCCCCATCGACAGCGACGCCCGACAGGTGTGGCAGGCCCTCCGCCACGACCGGCCCGTACCCGCGGCGGCGCTGCGGGACTCGGCCGCGGGCCGGGGCGGCGCCGGGCCCGTGACCAGCACCGTCCCCGGCACCGTGGCCCCCGCGGGCTGATCCCGACAGGCCCGGCCGGGCCCGGCTCGCGGTACGCCGGACGGGCCCGGGACCGGCCCGCGAACCCGCCGCGATCCCGTATCGGCGGCCCGGGACGGCCCCCGTGGGGTCCGGGGGGAATAGTTCCGGACCGACCCCGGTTTTGGGAGATACGGCCGGTCCTGGCAGACTGGTTCGTCGGCCCCGGTTCACGCGCGAGTATTCCGCCCGTGCGACCCGGCGCCCTCCCGAAACTAGGAGACACCTTGAAGCGCGAGATCCACCCCGAGTACGTCGAGACCCAGGTCAGCTGCACCTGTGGCGCGTCGTTCACCACCCGTAGCACCCTCACCAACGGCACCATCCGTGCCGAGGTCTGCTCCGAGTGCCACCCGTTCTACACGGGCAAGCAGAAGATCCTCGACACCGGTGGCCGTGTGGCCCGCTTCGAGGCCCGCTTCGGCAAGGCCGGCTCCGCCAAGAAGTAGCGAGCCAACTGCGCCGGTCACCGGCCGTTCCCGTGCCGGGGCGGCCGGGACCGGCGCTTTGACGTCCCGCAGGACCTTCGTACGAAAGCAGAGCAGGAGCCCCCGATGTTCGAGGCGGTCGAGGAACTCGTCGGTGAGCACGCCGACCTTGAGCAGCGGCTGGCCGACCCCGCCGTCCACGCCGACCAGGCGAACGCGCGCAAGCTCAACAAGCGGTACGCCGAGCTGACGCCGATCGTCGGGACGTACCGCTCCTGGAAGAGCACGGGCGACGACATCAGGACCGCCCGCGAGCTGGCCGCCGACGACCCGGACTTCGCCGCCGAGGTCAAGGAGCTGGACAAGCAGCTCGACGAGCTGACCGAGAAGCTCCGGCTGCTGCTGGTGCCCCGGGACCCCAGCGACGACAAGGACGTCATCCTGGAGGTCAAGGCGGGCGCCGGAGGCGACGAGTCGGCCCTCTTCGCCGGAGACCTGCTGCGGATGTACCTCCGCTACGCCGAGCGCGTCGGCTGGAAGACCGAGATCATCGACGCCACCGAGTCCGAGCTGGGCGGCTACAAGGACGTCCAGGTCGCGGTGAAGACCAAGGGCGGCCAGGGCGCCACCGAGCCCGGCCAGGGCGTCTGGGCCCGGCTCAAGTACGAGGGCGGCGTGCACCGCGTCCAGCGGGTGCCCGCCACCGAGTCCCAGGGCCGGATCCACACCTCCGCCGCCGGGGTCCTGGTGACCCCCGAGGCCGAGGAGATCGAGGTCGAGATCAACCCCAACGACCTGCGGATCGACGTCTACCGCTCGTCCGGGCCCGGCGGCCAGTCCGTCAACACCACCGACTCCGCCGTCCGGATCACCCACCTCCCCACCGGCGTCGTCGCCTCCTGCCAGAACGAGAAGAGCCAGCTCCAGAACAAGGAGCAGGCCCTGCGGATCCTGCGGTCCCGGCTGCTCGCCGCCGCCCAGGAGGAGGCCGAGAAGGAGGCCGCGGACCAGCGCCGCAGCCAGGTCCGTACCGTCGACCGCTCCGAGAAGATCCGTACCTACAACTTCCCGGAGAACCGCATCTCGGACCACCGCGTCGGCTTCAAGTCGTACAACCTCGACCAGGTACTCGACGGCGACCTCGACGCCGTGATCCAGGCATGTGTCGACGCTGACTCCGCCGCCAAGCTCGCCGCCGCTCAGTAAGACCGGCGCAGTAAGACACGTCCGTACGAAACGGGTGGAGGACGACCAGTGAACCTGCTGCTTGCCGAGGTGGCCCAGGCCACCCAGCGGCTGGCCGACGCCGGCGTACCGTCGCCGCGCTTCGACGCGGAGGAGCTGGCCGCGTACGTCCACGGCGTGAAGCGGGGTGAACTCCACCTCGTCAAGGACGCCGACTTCGACGCCCGCTACTGGGAGGCCGTCGCCCGCCGCGAGGCCCGCGAACCCCTCCAGCACATCACCGGACGGGCCTTCTTCCGGTATCTGGAGCTCCAGGTCGGCCCCGGGGTCTTCGTACCCCGCCCCGAGACCGAGTCCGTCGTCGGCTGGGCCATAGACGCGGTCCGCGCCATGGACGTGGTCGAACCGCTGATCGTCGACCTCTGTACGGGATCCGGCGCCATCGCCCTCGCCATGGCGCAGGAGGTGCCCCGCTCCCGGGTGCACGCCGTCGAACTCTCCGACGACGCCCTCCACTGGGCCCGCCGCAACGCCGAGGGCTCCCGCGTCACCCTCCACCAGGGGAACGCGCTCAGCGCCCTGCCCGAGCTGGACGGCCAGGTCGACCTGGTGATCTCCAACCCGCCGTACATCCCCCTCACCGAATGGGAGTACGTCGCGCCGGAGGCCCGCGACCACGACCCCCAGATGGCCCTCTTCTCCGGTGAGGACGGCCTCGACACCATCCGCGGCATCGAACGCACCGCCCACCGGCTGCTCCGCCCCGGCGGTCTTGTCGTGGTCGAACACGCCGACACCCAGGGCGGCCAGGTGCCGTGGATCTTCGCCGAGGAGTCCGGCTGGACCGACGCGGCGGACCACCCCGACCTGAACAAGCGCCCCAGGTTCGCGACCGCCCGTAAGGCGACCCCGTGACCGGGCCGGCGACCGTTCGCCCGGCCCGGCCGACGCAACCGTACGTGTACGTGCCCAAGGAGGCTTGCTGATGGCCCGGCGATACGACTGCAACGACGCCACCGACCGGACGACCGGGCTGCGCGAGGCGTCGTCCGCCATCCGCCGCGGCGAGCTGGTCGTGCTGCCCACCGACACCGTGTACGGCGTGGGCGCCGACGCCTTCAGCTCCGAGGCCGTGGCCGAACTCCTCACCTCCAAGGGCCGGGGCCGGAACATGCCCACCCCCGTCCTCATCGGCTCCCCGAACACCCTGCACGGACTGGTCACCGACTTCTCCGAAGCCGCCTGGGAACTCGTCGACGCCTTCTGGCCCGGGGCGCTCACCCTCGTCGCCCGGCACCAGCCGTCCCTCCAGTGGGACCTCGGCGACACCCGGGGCACCGTCGCCGTCCGGATGCCGCTGCACCCCGTCGCCATCGAACTCCTCACCGAGGTCGGCCCGATGGCCGTCTCCTCGGCGAACCTCACCGGCTACCCGGCGCCCGAGGACTGCGACGCGGCCCAGCGGATGCTCGGTGAGGCGATCTCGGTCTACCTCGACGGCGGCCCCACCCCGGGGATCGTGCCGTCGTCCATCGTGGACGTCACCGGCGAGGTGCCCGTCCTGCTGCGGGCCGGCGCCCTCGACGCCGACGAGCTCCGCAAGGTCGTCCCCGACCTCGAGGTGGCGCCTTGATCGCTCCTGACCAGGGGCGTGGCACCGAGAAGGACGACTGCTTCCGGATACTCCACGTCAGTACGGGCAATGTCTGCCGCTCGCCGATCACCGAGCGGCTGACCCGGCACGCCCTCACCGACCGCCTCGGCGATCTGATGGCGAGCGGACTGATCGTGGAGAGCGCCGGGACCTGGGGGCACGAAGGCGCGCCCATGGAGGCCAACGCGGAGATCGTGCTCGCCGACTTCGGCGCGGACGCCAGCGGGTTCACCGGCCGCGAACTGCTCGACGAACACGTGATCCGGGCGGACCTCGTCCTCACCGCGACCCGGGACCACCGGGCGCAGGTCATCTCCATGGGGCACTCGGCGGGGTTGCGGACCTTCACCCTCAAGGAGTTCACCCGGCTGGTCCGGGCCATAGACCCGGCGACCCTGCCCGACCCGCGCGACGAGGGCGTCGTCGAACGCGCCCGGGCGCTGGTACGGGCCGCGGCGGCGCTGCGGGGCTGGCTGCTGGCGCCCAGCCCGGACGCGGACGAGGTCTACGACCCGTACGGGGCGCCGATCACGTTCTTCCGTTCGATCGGCGACGAGATCGACCAGGCGCTGGACCCCGTCCTCACGGCCCTCACCGGCATCCCCCGCGCCGACGCCTCCCGCTGAGGGACCCGCCTCTTCCCGGGTACCGGGGTTCCCGCTTCCCCGCGAGCGCGGCTGGGGGAGAGCATTCAGGGGCGCTGGGGGTCCCCCCATTGCCGAAGGCATAGGGGGCGGAACTGCGCGAACAACCACGACGGTGTCGCACTGGGCCACGGATCCCGTGGAGCACCCACCGGTCGTAGGCCGTCTGCCCACCGTCGGTGGCTGGTCGCGCAGTTCCCCGCGCCCCTGGTTGCCCTCCTCACCGCCCTCGTAAAGAGGCGGGCCCCTCTGACCGGGCCGGGAACCCTTTCAGGTCGGCGCCGGGGAGAGCATTTAGGGGCTCGGGGAACTGCGAGACAAGCCACCGACGGGCCGCAGGTCGCGAACAAGTGTCGGGCGCCGGGCGCGGCCCGGGTGGTTCGGGACGGGACCCTGCGGCGGGAGGGCGCCCGGCATAGAGTGGAGGCAGTCGGACCGCGAGGGTCGGAGTGCGTCATGGGCGTACGTACCGTAGAGAGCAGCACCGCGGGCCCGGGGCCGTACACCACCGCCGGAGGCGGCCCGCTGGCCCGGCAGGACCCGGAGATCGCCGAGGTGGTCGCGGGGGAGACGGCCCGGCAGACGGGCTCCCTCCAGCTGATCGCCGCCGAGAACTTCGTCTCGCCCGCCGTGCTCGCGGCTCTCGGCTCCCCGCTGGCGAACAAGTACGCGGAGGGCTATCCGGGCGCCCGGCACCACGGCGGCTGCGAGATCGTGGACGCGGCCGAGCGGATCGCCGCGGACCGGGCCGCCGCCCTGTTCGGGGCCGAGCACGTCAACGTACAGCCGCATTCGGGTTCGGCGGCCGTGATCGCGGCGTACGCGGCGCTGCTGCGGCCGGGTGACACGGTGCTCGCGATGGGGCTGCCGTTCGGCGGGCATCTCACCCACGGTTCGCCCGCGAACTTCTCCGGCCGCTGGTTCGACTTCGTCGGCTACGGGGTGGACCGGGAGACGGGCCTGATCGACTACCGCGAGGTGCGGCGGCTGGCGAAGACGCGCGGCCCGGCGGCGATCGTCTGCGGCTCGGTGACCTATCCCCGGCACCCGGACTACGCCTTGTTCCGGGAGATCGCGGACGAGGCGGGGGCGTATCTGATCGTCGACGCGGGCCATCCGGCGGGGCTGATCGCCGGGGGCGCCGCGCCCAGTCCGGTGCCGTACGCGGACGTCGTCTGCGCGACGACCCACAAGGTGCTGCGGGGTCCGCGGGGCGGGATGCTGCTCTGCGGCGACGAGCTGGCGGGGCGGATCGACCGCGCGGTCTTCCCGTTCACGCAGGGCGGGGCGCAGATGAACACGGTCGCGGCGAAGGCGGTGGCGTTCGGGGAGGCCGCGGCCCCGGCTTTCGCCGCGTACGCCCATCGGGTGGTGGCCGGCGCGCGGGTACTGGCGGCCGGTCTGGAGGCGGAGGGTTTCGCGGTGCTCACGGGCGGTACGGACACTCATCTGATCGTGGTGGACCCGGCACCCCTGGGAGTGGACGGGAGGACGGCACGCGGCCGTCTGGCGGCTTGTGGGCTGGTTCTGGACACCTGCCCGCTGCCGTACGGCGAGGGGCGCGGACTGCGGCTGGGAACGGCGGCGGTGACGACCCAGGGGATGGGGGAGGCCGAGATGGCCCGGATCGCGGTGCTCTGTACCGCGGCGCTGTACGCCGAGGGCGAGGAGGTGCGGACCTTGCGCGCGGAGGCCGCCGGGCTGGCCGGTAGATTTCCGCCTTATCCGGGGTGATCGCGATCGGCTGCAACCGTCCGCGGCGCCCGCTTGTCCTCCACCATGCGGCCACCACGGCTAGGGTGTGGGGCTGAGATGGCCAGCGATTCCTGTGGGGCAGCCCGTGCGTGATTATCTGCTGACGCTCTGTGTCACGGCCGCGGTGACCTACCTCCTCACCGGTCCGGTGCGGAAGTTCGCCATCGCGACCGGCGCGATGCCGGAGATCCGGGCGCGCGACGTGCACCGAGAACCGACGCCGAGGCTCGGCGGTATCGCCATGTTCTTCGGGCTCTGCGCGGGGCTGCTGGTCGCGGACCATCTGACCAATCTCAGCAGTGTCTTCGAGCTGTCGAACGAGCCCCGGGCGCTGCTCTCGGGCGCCGCCCTGATCTGGATCATCGGGGTCCTCGACGACAAGTTCGAGATCGACGCCCTGATCAAGCTGGGCGGTCAGATGATCGCCGCCGGTGTGATGGTCATGCAGGGTCTGACCATTCTCTGGATCCCGGTCCCGGGCGTCGGCACGGTGTCGCTCACCTCCTGGCAGGGGACCCTGCTGACGGTGGCGATCGTGGTGATCACGATCAACGCGGTGAACTTCGTCGACGGTCTGGACGGTCTCGCGGCCGGCATGGTCTGCATCGCGGCCGCCGCGTTCTTCCTCTACTCGTACCGGCTCTGGGTCGGGAACATGATCGAGGCGGCGGCCCCGGCCGCCCTGTTCACGGCGATCCTGATGGGTATGTGCCTGGGCTTCCTGCCGCACAACATGCATCCCGCGCGGATCTTCATGGGCGACTCGGGGTCGATGCTGATCGGTCTGGTGCTGGCCGGCTCCGCGATCTCGGTGACCGGGCAGGTCGACCCGGACACCCTGCGGATCTTCGTCTACGAGGGCTCCGCCCGGGACGCCACCCATGCCATGCTGCCGGTCTTCATCCCGCTGCTGCTGCCGCTGACGATCATCGCCATCCCGGTCGCCGACCTGGTGCTGGCGATCGTCCGCCGGACCTGGAAGGGCCAGTCGCCGTTCGCGGCGGACCGGGGGCATCTGCACCACCGGCTGCTGGAGATCGGGCACTCGCACAGCCGGGCGGTGCTGATCATGTACTTCTGGTCGGCGGTCTTCGCCTTCGGTGTGGTGGGCTACTCGGTGCACTCCGCGTCCCTGTGGATCGTGATGGTGATCGTGGGGCTGAGCGCCGTGGGACTGGTGCTGCTTCTGCTGCCCCGGTTCACGCCGCGGGCGCCGCGCTGGGCGGAGGCGTTCGTACCGCCGCGCTACCGGCGCCGCAAGCGGCCCGCGGGTACGGAACCGGAACCCGCGCACGGGTACGCCGCCGGGTCCCCCGAGGCGGCCGGGACGGCCGTCCCGGGCGATGCGGAGGAGTCGGACCGGGCCCGTACCCGGACGCCGGAGGGTGTCAACGGGGCGACCGCGATCGGCGCCCGTTCGCGATCGTCCGAGCGGCGGAAGGCCGGATCACGCGGGTGACTTTTCCCATGTTGGGCCCCCTTAGCAGATATGACTCCCCGAAATCTGTGCACACACGGGCGCGTTCACTCTCATGTGTGATGGCAGGCACACGGATGGGTAAAGGTCTCCTCAAATAGCTTGTGATACGATTCACGAGAACCGGCGACAGTGCCGAAGGACCGTAGTGCGACGGTCCTCCGGCCCCCGAGGACACGTCTCGGACCCGGCTTACGCTCGTCCATGACGACACCACTGCCACCACCAGCAAGCGGAGATGCCGCCATGCCGTCCAATGACGCACGCACCCTTCTGCACACCGCGGTACCGACCGCCGTCATCGGCCTCGTCGCCGTTGGCGTCGCCGCCGGGATCGAGGGCGGCAAGGGCGCGATCGGCGCCGCCGTCGCCACGCTGGTGGTCATCCTCTTCATGGGGATCGGCCTGGTGGTGCTCCAGCGCACCGCCAAGCAGTATCCGCACCTGTTCCAGGCCATGGGGATGCTGCTGTACACCACGCAGCTGCTGCTCCTCTTCGTCTTCCTGATGGTCTTCAAGAACACCGAACTCTTCGACCCCCAGGTCTTCGCCCTGACGCTCGTCGTGGCGACCCTGGTCTGGGTCACGGCACAGGCCCGTGCCTACATGAAGGCCAAGATCCTTTACGTCGAACCCGGGGAATCCGAGGCTACGGGCGCCCGGGAGCCCCGGAAGACGGGGTCCACGACGTGAAGAGTAGGGGCGGGATAAATGGCCTTTCGCGTTCCTGCTATCGTCCGGTTCCAACTGCGGCACTGCGGGCGCGGGCATCTGAGCTGACGTCCGCTCATCCGCGAGGCTCATGGCCCGCCCGCCGCCCCACCATCCGTTACACCAGTCCCGTGCCGAACCGCGGCTGTCCGCCGCGCCGACACAACGAGGTTGCCGTACCTATGCGCCACGCTGAAGGAGCCCGCGGTGAGTGCTGACCCCCAGATGCTCGCCTTCGAGGCCGACTGTCAGATCTTCAGTGGGTGTGGATTCAATGCCCCCGGGCTCCACACCTTCATGTACGACCCTCTGTTCTCGGTCGGCGGCTTCGATTTCAACAAGCCGATGCTGCTCGCCTTCGTGAGCACGCTGATCGTCGTCGGCTTCTTCTGGGCGGCCTTCAACAAGCCGAAGCTCGTTCCGGGCAAGATTCAGATGATCGGCGAGGCGGGTTACGACTTCGTCCGCCGCGGCGTCGTCTACGAGATCATCGGCAAGAAGGACGGCGAGAAGTACGTCCCGCTGATGGTGTCGCTCTTCTTCTTCATCTGGATCATGAACCTGTGGTCGATCATCCCGGTCGCCCAGTTCCCGGTCACATCGCTGATCGCCTACCCGGTGGCGCTCGCACTTCTCGTCTACTTCCTGTGGGTCGGACTGACCTTCAAGAAGCACGGCTTCGTCGGTGGCTGGAAGAACATCACCGGCTACAACAAGGAACTCGGCCCGATCCTTCCGCTGATCGTGGTCCTGGAGTTCCTGTCGAACCTGATCATCCGGCCGTTCACGCACGCGGTCCGGTTGTTCGCGAACATGTTCGCGGGCCATCTGCTCATCGTGATGTTCACCGTCGCCAGCTGGTACCTGCTGAACGGTATCGGCGTCCTGTACGCCGGCACCTCGTTCATCCTGGTCATGGTGATGATCGTGTTCGAGCTGTTCATCCAGGCGGTCCAGGCGTACGTCTTCGTCCTCCTGGCCTCCAACTACATCCAGGGCGCGCTCGCCGAGCACCACTGAGCCACCTGTCCGTAGCGCACCACACCTCACCCCAGATCTCCGGTGGCCAACCCCCACCGGGTCCTTGAAAGAGAAGGAAGAACCGGCATGTCCCAGACCCTCGCCGCTCTCACCGGAAACGTTGCCGCCATCGGTTACGGTCTCGCCGCGATCGGCCCCGGCGTCGGCGTCGGCATCATCTTCGGTAACGGCACCCAGGCCCTCGCCCGTCAGCCCGAGGCGGCCGGCCTGATCCGTACCAACCAGATCATGGGTTTCGCCTTCTGTGAGGCGCTCGCCCTCATCGGCATCGTCATGGGCTTCGTCTACCCGTCGTAATCCCCGGACGGAAGCCCACCTCATTTCACGGAAGGCACTGATGTGAGCGCCCTGATTGACATCGCGGCAGCGGGGGAGCCGATGCCGCCGCTGCTCCCGCATCCCGATGAGCTCATCATCGGCACCATCGCCTTCGCGATCGTCTTCTTCTTCCTGGCCAAGAAGCTCCTCCCGAATATCAAGAACACTCTGGAAGAGCGCCGCGAGGCCATCGAAGGCGGCATCGAGAAGGCCGATGCGGCCAGGACCGAAGCCGAAAGCGTGCTGGAGCAGTACAAGGCCCAGCTCGCCGAGGCCCGGCACGAGGCCGCCCGGCTCCGCCAGGAGGCGACCGAGCAGGGCGCCACGATCGTGCAGGACATGCGGACCGACGGGCAGCGCCAGCGCGAGGAAATCATCGCCGCCGGTCACGCCCAGATCGAGGCCGACCGCAAGGCCGCGTCCGCGGCGCTCCGCCAGGACGTCGGCAAGCTCGCCACCGACCTGGCGAGCAAGCTGGTGGGCGAGTCCCTGGAGGACACCGCCCGGCAGAGCCGGACGATCGACCGCTTCCTCGACGAGCTCGAGGCGGGCACCACGGTGAAGACGGAGGTCGCCCGGTGAACGGAGCGAGCCGAGAGGCACTGGCCACCGCACGCGAGTCGCTCGACGCGCTGACCGACAACACCTCGGTCGACGCGGCGGAGCTCGCCGGTGAGCTGGCGGCCGTCACCGCTCTGCTCGACCGCGAGGTGTCGCTGCGTCGGGTCCTGACCGACCCGGCGCAGAACGGCGACGCCAAGGCCGAGCTGGCCGGACGGCTGCTGGCCGGCCAGGTGGGCGGCGAGACCGCCGACCTGGTCTCCGGAGCGGTCCGCTCCCGCTGGTCGCGCTCGCGCGACCTGGTGGACGCGCTGGAGGAGCTGGCGAACACCGCGGACCTCACCGCGGCGCAGCGGGCGGGCGTCCTCGACGACGTCGAGGACGAGCTGTTCCGGTTCGGCCGGATCGTCGACGCCAACCCCGAGCTGCGGTCCGCGCTGACCGAGAAGGCAGCGGCTCCGTCCCGCCGGGGCGAGCTGCTGCGGAGTCTGCTCGGCGGTCGGGCCGACGCCGCAACCGTGCGGCTGGTCGGACGACTGGTCACCGTGCCCAGGGGACGTAGCCTGGAACAGGGAATCGACTCCCTGTCCAAGCTGGCCGCGGCCCGCCGGGACCGGATGGTGGCCGTGGTCACCTCCGCCGTACCGCTCAGCGACGGCCAGAAGGAGCGCCTCGGCGCCGGACTGGCCCGGCTGTACGGCCGTGAGATGCACCTCAACCTCGAGGTGGACCCCACGGTCATCGGCGGAATCTCGGTCCGGGTCGGTGACGAGGTCATCAACGGCACCATCGCCGACCGTCTCGACGAGGCGAAGCGCCGGCTCGCCGGCTGACGCACCCCGTGTGTCGGCCGTCGCGCACCGCGGCGCACAACTGAACTGGCAAGACAGCGGCCCGGTTGGGCCGTGCAGAGATTGCAGAAGATTCCTGGGGGTCGCCCCCAGACCCCAAGAAAACTTCGGGCCCAACAAGGAGAGCAGGGAACCTGATGGCGGAGCTCACGATCCGGCCGGAGGAGATCCGGGACGCGCTGGAGGACTTCGTCCAGTCGTACAAGCCGGACGCGGCCTCGCGCGAGGAGGTCGGTACGGTCAGCGTGGCCGGCGACGGCATCGCGAAGATCGAGGGTCTTCCCTCGGCCATGGCGAACGAGCTGCTGAAGTTCGAGGACGGCACCCTCGGCCTCGCGCTCAACCTGGAAGAGCGCGAGATCGGCGCGATCGTCCTCGGTGAGTTCAGTGGTATCGAGGAAGGCCAGCCGGTCAGCCGTACCGGCGAGGTCCTGTCGGTCGCGGTGGGCGAGGGCTACCTCGGCCGCGTCGTCGACCCGCTCGGCAACGCGATCGACGGTCTCGGCGAGATCGAGACCACGGGCCGCCGCGCCCTCGAGCTGCAGGCCCCCACGGTCATGGAGCGCAAGTCGGTCCACGAGCCCATGGAGACCGGCTACAAGGCCGTCGACGCCATGACGCCGATCGGCCGCGGTCAGCGCCAGCTGATCATCGGCGACCGCCAGACGGGCAAGACCGCCCTGGCCGTCGACACGATCATCAACCAGCGCGACAACTGGCGCTCGGGCGACGTGAACAAGCAGGTCCGCTGCATCTACGTCGCCATCGGCCAGAAGGGCTCCACCATCGCGTCCGTGCGCGGCGCGCTGGAGGAGGCCGGCGCCCTGGAGTACACCACCATCGTCGCCGCCCCGGCGTCCGACCCGGCGGGCTTCAAGTACCTGGCTCCCTACACCGGCTCGGCCATCGGTCAGCAGTGGATGTACGAGGGCAAGCACGTCCTGATCATCTTCGACGACCTGTCGAAGCAGGCCGACGCCTACCGCGCCGTGTCGCTGCTGCTGCGCCGCCCGCCGGGCCGTGAGGCCTACCCGGGCGACGTCTTCTACCTGCACTCGCGTCTGCTGGAGCGCTGCGCCAAGCTCTCCGACAGCATGGGCGCCGGTTCGATGACGGGTCTGCCGATCGTCGAGACCAAGGCCAACGACGTCTCGGCGTTCATCCCGACCAACGTCATCTCCATCACCGACGGCCAGTGCTTCCTGGAGTCCGACCTGTTCAACGCCGGTCAGCGTCCGGCCCTGAACGTCGGTATCTCGGTCTCCCGAGTCGGTGGCTCCGCCCAGCACAAGGCGATGCGCCAGGTCTCCGGCCGCCTCCGGGTGGACCTCGCCCAGTTCCGTGAGCTGGAGGCGTTCGCCGCCTTCGGTTCGGACCTGGACGCGGCCTCCAAGGCGTCCCTGGAGCGCGGCAAGCGCATGGTCGAGCTGCTGAAGCAGCCGCAGTACGAGCCGATGCGCACCGAGGACCAGGTCGTCTCCGTGTGGGCCGGCACCACCGGCAAGATGGACGACGTCCCGGTTCAGGACATCCGCCGCTTCGAGCGTGAGCTGCTGGAGTACCTGCACCGCGAGGAGTCCGGCCTGATGCTCTCCATCCGCGAGGGCGCCAAGATGTCGGACGACACGCTGACCGCGGTCGCGGACGCCATCGCCGCGTTCAAGAAGCAGTTCGAGACGCACGACGGCAAGCTCCTCGGCGAGGACGCCCCGGCAGCCGTCAACGTCTCGAAGTGACGACGGAAGGGACCTGACTCATGGGAGCACAGCTCCGGGTCTACAAGCGTCGCATCCGGTCCGTCAGCGCGACGAAGAAGATCACCAAGGCGATGGAGATGATCGCCGCCTCGCGCATCGTCAAGGCGCAGCGCAAGGTGGCGGCCTCCACGCCGTACGCGACCGAGCTGACCCGCGCGGTCACGGCGGTGGCGACCGGATCGAACACCAAGCACCCCCTGACCACGGAGGCGGAGAACCCCACCCGGGCCGCGGTACTGCTCGTCACGAGCGACCGCGGACTGGCGGGCGGCTACTCCTCCAACGCCATCAAGGCGGCCGACCGGCTCACCGAGCGGCTCCGCGGCGAGGGCAAGGAGGTCGACAGCTTCATCGTCGGCCGCAAGGGTGTCGCCTACTACGGGTTCCGTGAGCGCAAGGTCGCGGCCTCGTGGACCGGCTTCACCGACAGCCCGGAGTACGCGGATGCCAAGAAGGTCTCCGCGGCGCTCATCGAGGCGGTCCAGAAGGACACCGCCGAGGGCGGCGTCGACGAGCTGTACATCGTCTTCACGGAGTTCGTGTCGATGATGACGCAGACGCCGGTGGACAACCGGATGCTGCCGCTCAGCCTCGAGAAGGCGGAGGAGAGCGACGGGAAGACCGAGATCCTCCCGCTGTTCGACTTCGAGCCGTCGGCGGAGGACGTCCTCGACGCCCTGCTGCCGCGGTACGTCGAGAGCCGGGTCTACAACGCCCTGCTCCAGTCCGCCGCCTCCGAGCACGCGGCCCGGCGCCGCGCGATGAAGTCGGCGACCGACAACGCGGGTGAGCTGATCAATACGCTCTCCCGACTTGCCAACGCGGCCCGCCAGGCCGAAATCACCCAGGAAATCAGCGAGATCGTCGGTGGCTCCAGCGCCCTGGCCGACGCGACCGCGGGGAGTGACAAGTAATGACGACCTCTGTTGAGACGGCCGCCGCCACGGGCCGCGTCGCCCGGGTCATCGGCCCGGTCGTCGACGTGGAGTTCCCCGTCGACGCGATGCCCGAGATCTACAACGCGCTGCACGTCGAGGTGGCCGACCCCGCCCAGGACGGCGCGGTCAAGACGCTGACCCTGGAGGTCGCGCAGCACCTCGGTGAGGGCGTGGTCCGCACCATCTCCATGCAGCCCACCGACGGTCTGGTCCGCCAGGCCCCGGTGACCGACACGGGCGCGGGCATCACCGTCCCGGTCGGCGACTTCACCAAGGGCAAGGTGTTCAACACCCTCGGCGAGGTGCTGAACCACCCCGAGGAGAACGCCAACGTCGGTGAGCGCTGGGCGATCCACCGCAAGGCCCCCGCCTTCGACCAGCTTGAGTCCAAGACCGAGATGTTCGAGACCGGCCTGAAGGTCGTCGACCTGCTGACCCCGTACGTCAAGGGCGGCAAGATCGGTCTGTTCGGTGGTGCCGGTGTCGGCAAGACCGTGCTGATCCAGGAAATGATCATGCGTGTCGCCAACCTCCACGAGGGCGTCTCCGTCTTCGCGGGCGTCGGCGAGCGCACCCGTGAGGGCAACGACCTCATCGACGAGATGGAGGAGTCCGGCGTCCTCGACAAGACGGCGCTGGTCTTCGGCCAGATGGACGAGCCCCCGGGCACCCGGCTCCGGGTCGCCCTGGCCGGTCTGACCATGGCGGAGTACTTCCGCGATGTGCAGAAGCAGGACGTGCTCTTCTTCATCGACAACATCTTCCGGTTCACCCAGGCCGGATCCGAGGTGTCGACCCTGCTCGGCCGGATGCCGTCCGCGGTGGGTTACCAGCCGAACCTGGCCGACGAGATGGGCCTCCTCCAGGAGCGCATCACCTCGACCCGTGGTCACTCGATCACCTCCATGCAGGCGATCTACGTCCCCGCGGACGACCTGACCGACCCGGCCCCGGCGACCACCTTCGCCCACCTCGACGCGACGACGGTGCTCTCCCGTCCGATCTCCGAGAAGGGCATCTACCCGGCCGTGGACCCGCTGGACTCCACGTCCCGGATCCTGGACCCGCGGTACATCGCCGCGGACCACTACGAGGCCGCCATGCGCGTCAAGGGGATCCTCCAGAAGTACAAGGACCTCCAGGACATCATCGCGATCCTCGGTATCGACGAGCTGGGCGAAGAGGACAAGCTGGTCGTCCACCGCGCCCGTCGGGTCGAGCGCTTCCTCTCCCAGAACACCCACGCGGCGAAGCAGTTCACCGGTGTGGACGGTTCGGACGTGCCGCTCGACGAGTCGATCTCCGCGTTCAACGCGATCTGCGACGGCGAGTACGACCACTTCCCCGAGCAGGCCTTCTTCATGTGCGGTGGCATCGAGGACCTGAAGAAGAACGCCAAGGAGCTGGGCGTCTCCTGACCCCGGTGACCTGGTGAGGTGAGGGGGGCGGGGCCTGTCCCCACCCCCCTCGCCCCTCCTGACCGCCATTCCGGCCGCGTGCCGGAGCGGGCCCCGGCGCGATCGCGTACGGCGCCCTACTAGACTGATGAACCGACACCCGGCGAAGCCGCCGGGTGGTGACCCGAGGAGCCACCCTTGGCTGCTGAGCTGCATGTCGAGCTGGTCGCCGCCGACCGTCAGGTCTGGTCCGGCGAGGCCACCCTGGTCGTCGCGCGCACCACGTCCGGCGACATCGGCGTCATGCCCGGTCACCAGCCGCTGCTCGGTGTGCTGGAGTCGGGCCCGGTGACCATCCGTACCAGCACCCCCGAGGGTGCCGGGACGGTCGTCGCCGCCGTACACGGCGGATTCATCTCCTTCGCCGACAACAAGCTGTCGCTGCTGGCGGAGATCGCCGAGCTGGCGGACGAGATCGACGCCCAGCGCGCCGAGCGGGCGCTGGAGCGGGCCAAGTCGGATTCGGACGCGGCGGCCGAGCGCCGTGCGGACGTCCGGCTGCGTGCGGTGGCGGTGCGCTGAGCCTCCCGCTGACAGACGCCGACAGACGTCGCCCTCAGCCGCGGCCGGGACTGGAACCCTCCAGACCGGGTCGCGGCTGAGGCAATGCGGGTGCGAGTGGTTTTCGGTACGGGACAGATGTCGGGCTCGGTTCCGGGTCCGGGTTCGGATACGACGACGCGAGGAGGTCGGCGGCGATGTTCCTCGCGGTGCTGGTGAGTGTGCTCGCAGTCGTCGCACTGGTGGGGATCGGGCTGTTCGTCTTCGGGCTGCGCCGCCGACTCATCCAGCGCTCCGGCGGCACCTTCGACTGCTCACTGCGGTGGGACGTCCCCGACGACCCCGAATCGACCGGCCTGCCGCCGGGCAAGGGCTGGGTCTACGGCGTCGCCCGCTACAGCGGTGACCGGATCATGTGGTTCCGGGTCTTCTCGTACGCCCCCCGGCCGCGCCGGGTACTGGAACGCGCCGCGATCGAGGTCGTCGGCCGGCGCACCCCCGAGGGCGAGGAGGAGCTGGCGCTCCTCTCCGACGCGGTCGTCCTGGGCTGCGTCCACCAGGGGACGCGGCTCGAACTCGCGATGAGCGAAGACGCGTTGACGGGTTTCCTGGCGTGGCTGGAGGCGGCGCCGCCGGGCCAGCGGGTCAACGTGGCGTAACCGCCTCCCGCTGGGGGTGCGCCGCGATCTGTTGTTGCCCGTCTGCGGGTGGTCTGTGGCTTGTCGCGCACTTCCGCCCCCTACGCCTGGCGGCGTGGGGGGACCCCCAGCGCCTTGGCTCTCCATCTGACCGGACGTCGCCCCCGCCCGGCGGGGTTGCGCTTCGTCCGGCGCCCGCGCGCCGTCTGTGGCTTGTCGCGCAGTTCCCCGCGCCCCTAAATGCTCTCCCCGGCCCTGCCCTTGAAATGGGGCACCCGCCTCTCTGCAAGGGCGGTGAGAAGGGCAACCCAGGGGCTCGGGGAACTGCGAGACGAGCCATAGGCGGGGCGCGGGCCGTCGGAACGCCCGGTCGCCGGGCGCGGCCCGGTTGTGGCGCTCGCGCGGAGGGCCGAGGCGCATGGGGAAGGGGCCGAGACGTGGTCTCGGCCCCTTCGTCATGTCACGGGTGGCTCACCGGCTGCGGCGGGCGACCCGGGTCGCGAGGGTCATTGCAGTCCGTTGTTGACCGCGGTGACCATCTCACCGTTGCTGGTGTCACCACTGAACTCCCACCAGAACGCTCCGCCGAGTGACTGGTTCTTCGCCCAGTTCATCTTGGAGTCGATGGTGGCCGGGGTGTCGTAGCCCCACCAGTTGCTGCCGCACTTGGCGTAGGCGGTGCCGCCCGCGGTGCCGGTGGCCGGGCAGCTCGTCTTCAGGACCTTGTAGTCCTCGAAGCCGGGCTCATAGGTGCCCTGGGCCGGTCCGGTGGCCGTACCGCCCGGTGCCGCCTGGGTGACACCGGTCCAGCCGCGGCCGTAGAAGCCGACACCGAGGAGCAGCTTGCTGGCCGGTACGCCGATGGCCTTCAGCTTGGCGATGGCGTTGGCCGAGGTCCACTGCGGGTCCGGGATGGGCGTGTACGCGGTGAGCGGCGAGTGCATCGCCGTCGGTCCCTGGGCGTTCCAGGCACCGAAGAAGTCGTACGTCATCACGTTGTACCAGTCCATATATTGTGCCGCGCCCGCGTAGTCCGCCGCCTCTATCTTGCCTCCGGGCTTGGGGTCCGCGGTGATGGCAGCAGTGACCAGGTTGTTCGGGCCGAACTTGGCGCGGAACGCCTGAGCCATGGTCTTCATGACGGCCGGTCCGCTGTTGTCGCAGGTCAGGCCACAGGCGTTGGGGTACTCCCAGTCCAGGTCGATGCCGTCGAAGACATCGGCCCAGCGGGGGTCCTCCACGAGGTCGTAGCAGGACTGGGCGAAAGCCGCCGGGTTCTGCATGGCCTGGCCGAAGCCGCCGGACCAGGTCCAGCCGCCGAAGGAGTAGAGGATCTTGATGTGCGGGTACTTGGCCTTCAGCTTCCGCAGCTGGTTGAAGTTGCCGCGGAGGGGCTGGTCCCAGGTGTCCGCGACGCCGTCGACGGACAGGTCGGCGGTGTACGCCCGGTCGTAGTCGGCGTACGAGTCGCCGATGGTGCAGCGGCCGTTCTGGACGTTGCCGAAGGCGTAGTTGATGTGGGTGATCTTCGCGGCGGAGCCGGAGGTCACCAGGTTCTTCACGTGGTAGTTGCGCCCGTAGACGCCCCAGTTGGTGAAGTAGCCCATCTTGATCTTGTTGCCGCCGCCGCCGGGGATGCCCGGGGTGCGGAAGGAGTGGGCGGCGCTCAGCGGGCCGACCTGGTTGGCGTTGTCCCGGGCCTGGACGGTGTAGCTGTAGTCCGTGGCCTTGGTCAGCCCGTTGTCGGTGAAGGTCAGACCGGCGACCGTGGCGAGCTTGACGCCGTCACGGAAGAGGTCGTAGTCCTTGACGGCCTTGTCGTCGGTGGCGGCGCCCCAGGAGATGGTGGCGCTGGTCTCCGTGACGTTGCTGGAGGACGGGGTGCCGGGGGCGGACGGCGGGTCGTCGCCCGGGACCACGCCGCCGTCACAGGAGCCGCCGTTGAGGGCGCAGTTGGCGGGGGCGCCGGTGCCGGTGCCGTTGAAGCCGAAGGAGGCGGAGGCCCCCGGCGCCAGCGGTGCGGCCCAGGACTTGCTCTTGGCGGTCCAGCGGTCACCGACGTTGGTGACGTCGGCGTCCCAGGCGGAGGTGACCCGCGTGCCGGCGGGGAAGTCCCACGCGACAGTCCAGGTGTTGATGGTGGTGGTACCGGTGTTCTTGATCGTCCACTTGCCCTCGAAGTTGTTACCCCAAGAGGAGCCCTTGGTGTAAGTCGCCGTGGCCGATGTGGCGGCCTGGGCGGGAGAGGCGAGTCCGACCATGGCGGCCAGCGGGACGACGAGCGCGGCCGCGGCCGCGACCACCCGGGATCTGAGCGACCACCGGCTTCTGGGGGCGTGCAGTGGTGGGGGTTGAGTGCTCACGGGTACTCCTTGAGGAGGTCCGGACAGTGGGGGTGGGACCAGATGGAACCGTGCACTGGGCACTCTGCGTGGCTCACCGCAGCGTGTGTTCCGGTGAGAGTAGGAAGGTCTGGACCAATCGTCAATAGGTCCAGACCACGTTGCACCGCCCCGGCGAGACCTCTCCCGCCCCATCCGTCACAGCCGTGAGTAACTCTCCGTCATATGCCCAACTCCTGTGCCAGCACCGCAGCCTGGACCCGGCTGCGCAGTTCCAGCTTTCCGAGCAACCTGCTCACATGGGTTTTCACGGTGGCCTCCGCCATCCGCAGCCGCTCGGCGATCTCCGCGTTCGACAGCCCCTCGCCGAGACAGGAGAGCACCTCGCGCTCGCGCCGGGTCAGCGCGTCCAGGATCGAGGGGTCCGGACCGCCGGGGGCGCGAACCGGCCGGGGTGTGGCGAATTCCGCGATCAGCCGGCGGGTCACCGCGGGCGCGATCAGCCCCTCGCCCCGGGCCACCGTCCGTACCGCCGCCAGCAGAGCCGCGGCTTCCGTGTCCTTGAGCAGAAATCCGGCCGCCCCGGCCCGCAGTGAGCCGAAGACGTACTCGTCCAGGTCGAAGGTGGTCAGCACCAGTACGTCCGCCAGCCCATCGGCGACCACCTGTCGGGTCGCGGACACCCCGTCCAGCTTGGGCATCTGGACATCCATCAGTACGAGGTCGGGGCGCAGTTCACGGGCGAGCCGGACCGCCTCCTCGCCGTCCGCGGCCTCCCCGACCACCTCGATGTCCGGGGCGCTGCGCAGGATCAGCACCAGCCCGGCCCGTACGGCGCTCTGATCCTCCGCGACCAGGATCCGTACGGGCGGCGGCTCCTCGCCGGGCTGCTGGGCTTCCGGGGTCATGCGTCGGGCTCCCTTTCGTCGTGTACCGGCAGTACGGCGCGTACCCGCCAGATCTTCTCCGGACCGCCGCCCGGGCCCGGCTCGGGTCCGGCGTCGATCTCCCCGCCGAGCAGTACCACCCGCTCCCGCATCCCCACCAGACCGGCCCCGGAACCGGGGGCGCGGGGCCCGGTCCGCGCGCCGTACGGACTGGTCACGGTCACCGTCAGCGATTCGCCCGTACGGTGGTCGAGAACGACGAGGACCTCGCCCGGTGCCGCGTGCTTCAGGGCGTTCGTCAGCGACTCCTGGACGATCCGGTACGCCGCCTGTTCGACCGGGGCGGGGAGAGTGATCGCCCCGGGGCCGTCCTCGGCGGGCGCGCCGTCGACGGTGGTGGCGAGGGCGAAACCGAGGCCGCTCGCGGAGCCGTTGGTCCGGGCCTGGGCCAGCAGCGCCTCCAGACCGGCGAGCGACGGCCGGGCGGCGGGCTCCCGGTCGTCGCTGTTGTCCCGGAGCAGTCCGATCAGCCGGCGCATCTCGGCCAGCCCCGCGACACTGTTCTCCCGGATCACCTCCAGAGCGTTCCGGCTGGTCACCGGGTCGTCCAGGGAGAGGGCCGCGGTGGAGTGGATGGCGATCGCGGAGAGGTGGTTGGCGACCATGTCATGGAGTTCGCGGGCCATCCGGGAGCGTTCGGCGGTGATCGCCTGGGTCCGGTCCAGCTCGGCCAGCAGGGCGGTCTGCTCGGCCCGCAGCCGGGCCGCCTCGGCCGCCTGGCGGTGGTTGCGGACGATGGCCCCGGTGGTCGCCGGAGCCATCGTGATCAGCCCGAAGATCACCCCCAGCAGCAGGGACTCGGCCTCCTGGAAGATCGCGATCACTACGCCGGTGACGGCGACCGTCAGTACCCCGGTGACCTTGGGGGCGTGCCGGGCGAAGCGGTCGGGGCCGTAGACCACGGAGCTGTAGACCGCGTCCGTGAAGACGATCACGGTGACCAGCGAGCCGACCGTGAACAGATCCCCGATCAGCGCCAGACAGCTGATCGCCAGGGCGGTCAGGGGGCGGGTCCGGCGGAGCACCGCCTGGCAGCAGATCACCACCAGGGGCACCAGGGCGGCCCACGGCGGCAGCGGGCTGGTCTCCGGCCGCTGCATGAACAGCCCGAGCGACCACAGCAGGATGCCGCCGAGCAGCGACGTCCCGGCGATCAGGATATCGACGCGGTGGGGTCGGGGGAGGCGCACATCCCCATCAAACACGGCGGGCCCACCGGGCGCCTCGGACCGGGGAGCGAACCGGCGCTACATCGAAGGATGCAGTTCGGGGCCGGTGTATCTCGTCTCGCGCGACGACGAATCCGGGCGGACCGGCGGGGAGCCTTGAGGGGTGAGAGGAGAACCGTCGTGATCGTCACCCTGATCGTGATCTGCGAGGTCGGCTTCTGGGTCCTGCTGGCGGCCGGTCTGGGGGCGCGCTATCTGCTGAAGATGCCCCGGCTCGGCATGGCGCTGCTGCTCTGCGAGCCGCTGCTGGAGGTCGTACTGCTGGTCGCCACGGCGATCGATCTGAAGAACGGCGCCGAGGCGAACTGGACTCACGGCCTGGCGGCGCTGTACATCGGTTACACCGTCGGCCACGGCCACCGCACGGTGAAATGGCTCGACCGCATCGCCGCCCATCGCCTCGGCGGTGGACCGCCGCCTCCCAAGGCCCCGTCGTACGGCCGGGCGCGCACCGCGTACGAGGCCCGGCTCTGGCGCGGCACCGTGATCGGCGCGGCCACCGCCAGTGCCCTGCTGCTGCTCGCCATCGCCTATGTGGGTGACAGCGGCCGGGACGACAGCCTGTGGGCGTGGCTGGCCCAGGCGTGGCGGATCGCGGGCATCCACGGCCTGGTGGCGCTCTGGTACCTGATGTGGCCGCCGAAGACGCCCGAGGGCAAGGACGACTGGGGTAACGACCTCACGGCGACGGCTGCGGCGGCGGCGGGCGACGAGGCCGGCGACCGGGCGCCGGAGCGGACCGGGAAGCGGCTCTGATCGGCTGCCCCGGGGGATACTCCGGTCGGGCCGGGGAACACGCGGGTTCCCCGGCCCGACCGGTGCGACCGGGCTCGACCGACTCGACCGGCTCAAGCACCGGTTCGAACAGGGGGTTACCGCTCGCCGCCGGGTACCCACAGCACGTCGCCGCGGTCCTTGTTCGCCGTCCTGGCCAGGATGAACAGCAGATCCGACAGCCGGTTGAGATAGGTCGCGGTCAGCGGGTTCATCGTCTCGCCGTGGACCTCCAGCGCCGCCCAGGTGGAGCGCTCGGCGCGGCGGACGACCGTGCACGCCTGGTGCAGCAGCGCCGCTCCGGGCGTACCGCCGGGGAGGATGAAGCTGCGCAGTTTGTCGAGGTCGGCCAGGAAGCGGTCGCAGTCCTGCTCCAGCCGGTCGACATAGAACTGTTCCACCCGCAGCGGCGGGTACTTCGGGTTCTCGGTGACCGGGGTCGACAGATCGGCGCCGACGTCGAAGAGGTCGTTCTGGATCCGGACGAGCACCTTCACGACCTCCGCCGGGAGCGCCCCGAGCGCGATCGCGGTGCCGAGCGCGGCGTTCGCCTCGTTGGTGTCGGCGTAGGCGGCGATCCGCAAATCGGTCTTGGGCGCCCGGCTCATATCGCCGAGGGCCGTGGTCCCGTCGTCGCCGGTACGGGTGTAGATACGCGTCAGATTCACCATACGGCCAGCGTAATGACGTCCCCGGGGCCCGGATCCCGGGGTCAGCCGGCCGGGCGGCGGATCGCCCGGGTGCCGACCGCCACGGCCGCCGCCGTGAGGGCGAGGGCGACGAGGGAGCCGTAGAGCATCGGGGCGGTGGCGTACGAGCCGGCGTACGCGTCCCTGACCGCGTCCACGAGGTGGCGCAGCGGGATCAGCCGGGACAGGGTGTCCAGCCAGTCGGGTCCGATGGCCGTCGGCAGGATCAGCCCCGACAGCAGCATTACCGGCATGACGGTGGCGTTGACGATCGGGCCGAACGTCTGCGGGACGGGCAGCGCGGACGCCAGGGCGTACGAGAGCGCCGCCAGCGCCGTGGCCAGGACACCGACGAAGACGAAGCCGATCAGTACGCCCGCGAGCGGTGCGCGCAGCCCCATGACCAGCGCCGCGAGTACCAGCAGTACGGACTGGAAGACCATCAGGGCGGCGTCCCGGAGGACCCGGCCGAGCAGCAGGGCCGTACGGCTGACGGGGGTGACCCGCATCCGCTCCAGTACGCCGTGGCCCCGCTCCACGATCAGCCCGAAGCCGGCGAAGGCCGCCCCGAAGAGGGCGAGCTGGAGCAGGAGTCCGGGTACCAGGACCTGCCAGGAGTCGCCCCGGCCGCCGAGCGGGAGTCCGGTGAGGAGCGGGCCGAAGAAGAGCAGATAGAGCAGGGGCATCAGGACCCCGAAGGCCAGATGGATCCCCGAACGCAGGGTCTGGCGGGCATAGCGGCCGAAGATCAGGGCGGTGTCGCGGAGCAGCACGGTCGGGTCGTCTCCTTGATGGGCCGTGGGGCGCGGGGCGGTGGCGGGTCAGACCGAGGTGGGGCCGGTGCCGACGGGTACCGGCGTACGGCCGGTCACGGCGAGGAACGCGTCCTGGAGCGTGGCGCCGTCCGAGCCGGCGTGGGCGCGCTTCAGCTCCTTCGGGGTGCCCTCCGCGGCGATCAGGCCCCGGTCCACGATCACCACCCGGTCCGCGAGCGCGTCGGCCTCGTCCAGATAGTGGGTGGTGAGGACGACCGTGGTACCCAGTTCCCGGCGGAGCCCCCGGACCAGCTCCCAGACGTCCGCCCGGCTGCCGGGGTCGAGCCCGGTCGTCGGCTCGTCGAGGAAGAGCACGGCGGGGCGGTGGGTCAGCCCCAGGGCGATGTCGAGCCGTCGGCGTTCGCCGCCCGAGAGCGCTGCGACGGTACGGCCCAGGAGGGCGTCCAGGCCGAGCAGCCCGGCCAGTTCCGCGGTGCGCACGGCCGCCGCCCGGCGGGAGAGGCGGTAGAGCCGTCCCTGGGTGGTCAGCTCCTCCCGTACCGACAGCTGGGGATCGAGACCGCCGGACTGGGCGATGTAGCCGATCCGGGCCCGGACCGCCGCCGGATCGCGGACCAGGTCGTGTCCGGCGACGGTGGCCGCGCCCCCGGTGGGCGGGAGCAGGGTCGTGAGCATCCGCAGGGTCGTCGTCTTGCCCGCGCCGTTGGGGCCGAGAAGTCCGACGATCTCACCGGCGGCGACCCGGAGGTCGATGCCGCGGACGGCCTCGACCCGTTGGCCCTTGCGGGTGGTGAAGGTCCGGGTCAGCCCGGACGTGCTGATGACTGCCATGACCCCACCGAAGCAGAGTCGATGAAAATTTGCAATGACACCAAAGATGGAACGAGCATGAAGTTGGAGTCTATTGTGAAAATGGATTCAATGCGGTAAAGGTAGAGTGGTGGTATGGACGAGGGACTGAGGGAGCGCAAGAAGCGCCGGACGCGGCAGCACATCTCCGACACCGCCACCGGCCTCTTCCTCGAACGCGGCTTCGACGCCGTCACCATCGCCGAGGTGGCCGAACTGGCCGAAGTGTCGGTCAACACCGTCTACAACTACTTCGCCACCAAGGAGGACCTCTTCCTCGACCGGGGCGACGACTTGGTCGAACAGCTCTCCCGCTGGGTGCGCGGCCGGGATTCGGGGGAGTCCGCCGCCGAGGCCGTACTGCGCGAAGTGAGGGCCGAGGTCGAGGCCGTCTCGCCCCGGTTCGGCCTCGCCGCCGGACAGGAACGCTTTCTGATGGTCGTCCACGACGCGGCGACCCTGCGCGCCGGACTCGCCCGGCTCCAGCAACAGGCCGTCGAGCGACTGGAGGAGACCCTGCGCGAAGAGACCGGCGCCCGGCCCGACGACCTGCTGCCCGCTTTCGTCGCGGGCCAGCTCGACTGGATCCACCGCTCCGTCATGTACGCCGTACGGCACGGTATGACGGCCGGGCGGAGCCCCGAGGTCGTCTCCCGCGACACCCTCGCCGTCCTCGACGAGATCGAGACACTGCTCTCCCCGCGCGTCCTCGGCTACGCCGTCCGGGCGGCCCGCTGAGCGGCTCCCGGGTGTGATGTCGGCCGGACGGAGCGTGACGCGCATCTCTTCGGCGCCACACGGCCGCCCGCGGACGCTAACCTCCGCCGAGAGGCGAAAAAGTGAACGAGTGTTAAGGGGTGTCGCCGTGGCCGGGAAGCTCGCCGTCATCGGGGCCGGACTCATGGGGTCCGGTATCGCGCAGGTCTCCGCGCAGGCGGGCTGGGACGTCGTACTCCGCGATATCACCGACGACGCCCTGACCCGTGGCACCGACGCGATCAGAGCCTCGTACGACAAGTTCGTCGCCAAGGGGAAGCTCGCCGCCGAGGACGCCGATGCGGCGCTCGCCCGGATCACCACCACGACCGAACTCGACGCGGTCGCCGACGCGGATGTCGTCGTCGAGGCCGTCTTCGAGAAGCTCGAGGTCAAGCACGAGATCTTCCGGACCCTCGACAAGATCGTCCGGGCCGACGCCGTGCTCGCCTCCAACACCTCCGCCATCCCGATCACCAAGATCGCGTCGGTCACCGAACACCCGGAACGCGTCGTCGGCGTGCACTTCTTCTCGCCGGTGCCGATGATGCAGCTGGTCGAACTGGTCCGCGGCTACAAGACCGGCGACGAAGCCCTCGCCACCGCGCGCTCCTTCGCCGAGTCCGTCGGCAAGACCTGCATCGTCGTCAACCGCGACGTCGCCGGATTCGTCACCACCCGGCTGATCTCGGCACTGGTCGTCGAGGCCACCAAGCTCTACGAGAACGGTGTCGCCTCCGCCGAGGACATCGACCTCGCCTGCAAGCTCGGCTTCGGCCACGCCATGGGGCCGCTGGCCACCGCCGACCTCACCGGCGTCGACATCCTGATGCACGCCACCGGCAATATCTACACCGAGTCCCAGGACGAGAAGTTCGCCCCGCCGGAGCTGATGCGCCGGATGGTGGACGCGGGTGACATCGGACGCAAGAGCGGGCAGGGCTTCTACACGTACTGACGCGGACCGCCGCGTCCGGTGCGGACGGGCACGCCCCGGCGCGCCCGGACCACCCCGCCGATACCGGACCGGGCCGCCGCCACGGCCCGTACGACCGGGCCGGACGGCCCCGTCGATCACCCTTAGGAGTGATTTCGGTATCGGTTCGCTTACAACCAGCAACTGCGCGGCCCGTTGGGCAGTCAGTTGATGGAGAACCGCAGTGGACTGGACGGGCCGAACGGACCCGTGGGGCCGACGGGACCGGCGACGCGAACGGTCCGCACGGCGACGGACGACAGGAAGACGGCCGCGGCGCGCCGGGACGGCGCCCGCGCCGCGCCGTACGGCTCCCGCTGTACGGCGGTCGAAGCACATCTCGGGGAGAGCTTATGCACATCAGGGGCGACCACACCGAGCTGGTCGTCGGGGGCCGCCTCGACGTCCGCAGCGCGGCGGACGCCCGTACGGTCCTGCACTCGGCCGTCGACGACGGGGACGGGGACCTGGTGCTCGACCTCACCGGCCTCGACTCCTGGGACGCCACAGGGCTCGGGGTCATCATGGGCGCCCACCGCCGCGCCGGGCGCCGCGGCCGGCGGCTCGTCCTGCGCGGGGTCCCCCCGCAGATGCAGCGCCTGCTGGTCGCCACCCGCCTCCACCGCATCCTCGCGATCGAGGGCGGCCTGGCGGCGGAGTCGCTGCCGCGCGTCTGAAGCCGCGTCGCCTTCTCCGGGGCGGGCAGGTGGACGTCCAGGGGACCCCCGGCGCCCCCTGGTCGCCCTTCTCGCCGCCCCGGCGGAGAGGCGGGTGCCTCTTCTCGACGGCAGGGAGCGGGAGGGCGGTTAGGGGCGCGGGGAACCGCGCGAACAGCCACGGACGGCCCGCAGACCGCTGACAGCGCGCGGGCGCCGGGCGCGGCGCGGGTAGTCGATGGTGCTCGGGAGAGCCCCAAGGCGCTGGGGTCCCCCATTGCCGAAGGCATAGCGCGAGCAAGCCACGACCGCGCGCAGGCGGACTCCGGACGGAAGATCTACGGCGAGTTGCCGGGCCCCGGCTCCGGGGGCGGTCGCGTCCGTGGACGACGGTACGCTCCGGGCCGCGGCCCACGACCGCGCGAGGCGTCACCGCGGGGCGCCGCGCCCGGGGCCGACCGTGGGTGAGGAGTGTGTGGGGATTTCTCATGGGATCGTGACGTGACCGACCGCGCGGGACCCCTGGGGTTGGGGGATACGCTGCCAGCGTCTAGGGTTCGGTTCCGCCGCCGCCCCTGCCCGCCGCCGCGCCCGTGGAACGGAGCGCCGCGGCGCTCAACCGCGTGACGACACCTCCGGGGGGCCGGAATCCAATGGAGCCGATGAAGCCGAGGGAGACGATGAAGAGGGCCAGCTCCGGCGAGAGCAGTGGCATGCCGCGTGCCCCGCGCGACCCCGCGGTGGAGGGCTTCGCCCACCCCGCCGCCGGGACCGCGCGGATCGTCCCCGTGCTCGCCGGTGACCATCTGCTCTCCGTCAACCCCGTCGACGGCAGCGAGATCGCGCTCCGCCCGCCCGGTGGCGCGCCCGGCGACCAGGACTGGCCCGAGCCGCCCCGGCGCCGTACCGAGGCCGAACGCGCCGCCCACGACCGGGCCGGTCAGCCGCCCGTGCCCGCCGGGCCCGCCGCCCCGCCCGTCGCCCTCGTCGAACGCGACGAGATCCGCGAACGACTGACGGGGCTGCTGCGCCGGGGCCGTTCCGTACGCCTCAGCGGCCCGCCCGGCTCCGGCCGTACCGCCCTGCTCGACCTCGTCGCCCAGGACTGTGCCGGGCTCGCCCCCGACGGGGTGATCCGGCTCAACGGCGCGGGCCGTACCGCGGCCGACCTGCTGTACGCGCTCTACGCCACCGTGTACCGCACCGACCGCTACCGGCCCGACCGCGCCGAACTCCTCGCCCATGTCGCCGGGATCGGCGCCGTCGTCGTCCTCGACGACCTGGAGACCAGCGACCGCGCCCTGGACGACCTGCTGGACTCCGCGCCCGAGTGCGCGTTCCTGGTCGCCGCCCGGCCCGCCGAGGACCCGCCGGAGGACGACGCCCGCGGCCCCCTCGCCGACCGGGTCGAACTCGAAGGACTCAGCCGCGCCGGGGCGCTCCGGCTGCTCACCGGACTCGTCGGCCGCGAACTGACCGAGGACGAACGGAACTGGGCGGGCGACCTCTGGTTCGAGTCCGAGGGGCTGCCGCTCCGCTTCGTCCAGGCCGGTGCCCTGCTGCGGCAGTACGACGCGCTCCGCGCCGACGCCGGCGCGGGTGCCGCCAACGTCATGGACGACGCCGACGACGCCGACGACGCCGCCGAGGACGTCTCGCCGTTCCAGGCGCCCGCGAGCCGTCCCGTACGGCTCCCGACGCTCGGCCAGGGCGCGGCGCCCGCCGCGCTGCTCGCCTCCCGGCTCAGCGAGTCGGCCCGGGAGACCCTGCGGTTCGCCGTCGCCCTCGGCGGCGAGGTGCCGCACCAGGCGCATCTGCCCGCCCTCATCGGCGACACACACGCCGATACGGCCCTCGGCGAACTCACCGGCTGCGGACTGCTGTCGCCCGCCGGATCCCGCTACCGCCTCGCGCCCGGCGCGCTCGACCAGCTCAAGGAGAAGGGGTACGGGGCCGACGGCGCCGACCCCGTCGAGGCGGGCGCCCGCGCCCACACCGCCGCCGGGCACTACGCCTGGTGGACCGCGCACCCCTCGGTCACCGCCGAACGTGTCGCCGTCGAGGCCGACGCCGTACTCGCCACCCTGTCGGCGCTGCTGACGGACCGGGTACCCGGACACATCAGCACGGCCGTACGGCTCGCCCGCGCCGCCGCCCCCGTCTTCGCCGCCGGACTCCACTGGACGGCCTGGGAGAGCGCGCTGCGGATGGGCTCGGAAGCGGCCCGAATAGCGGGGGAGGTCGCCGAGGAGGCGTACTTCCACCACGAACTCGGGGTACTCGCCCTCTGCACCGAACGCCTCGGCCGGGCCCGGGCCGAACTGGAGGCGTCCATCGCCCTGCGCGGCGCGCTCGCCGACAAGAACGGCACCGTCGCGGGCCGCCGCGCCCTCGCCCTGGTCACCGACCGGGAGACCCGTGGCGCAGGGCCCGCCGCGCTCGCCGCCGCGCCGGAGCACCGGGCCATCGGTCCCGGCGGCCCGGCCCGGCCCCAGCTCGTCCCGGTACCCGTACCGGTGGCGGTGCCGCCGCCCGCCGCCCCGGTGGCCGACGAGCCGCCCGCGCCACTGGAGGCATGGCCGCAGGTACGGTCCGACGACCATCCGCCGCTCGCCGTGTCGTCCCGGCCGCCGCTGTCGATCGGCGGCGGGGCGGCCATCTCCGAACCGCTGACCGTGCCCCAGCCGGTGATCGGCGCGGCACGGACACCCGGATTCGGCGACGAGCGGCCGGGGAAGCCCCGCGGACGGCGGCCGGGGCGCCGCCTCGGAGTGCTGCTCGGCGCCCGGCGCAACCTGGTCGCGGCGGGCGCGGGCGCGGTGATCGTGGCCGCCCTCGGCACCTTCCTCACCATCGCCCCCGTCTCCGACGAGAAGGCGCCCACGACCCGGGTGGGGACCGGCGAGTCCGCCACCGAGGACGGGACGCGTGAGGAACCGCCGCGGACGACGGACGCCGAAACGGACGACACTCCCGGCACCGTGGACCCGACCCGGTCCGCGTCGCGGGTGCCGACGGCGCCGTCGGCCTCCCGGGAGGCCCCGGAGTCCCCGCGGCCCACCCGGTCCACGGCCCCGCAGCAACCCGGGCCGAGCCGGTCTGCGCCGTCCCGGCCGTCGCGGCCGGGATCGTCCGCGCCGACGAGCCGGCCGCCGTCGTCGTCGGCGCCCGCTTCGTCGAAGCCGCCGTCGTCCGCGCCGCCCGCGTCGTCCAAGCCGCCGACCGCGTCCCAGTCGCCGCCGCAGGCGGAGTCCGCGCCGATCGCCTCCGGCACGTCCGAATCCTCCGACCCACCCCCGGCCCCCGCGCCGGAGCCGGGGAGCGGCAACTCGCCGTAGTTCTCCTGCCCGGAGCCCGACCGCGCGCCGCCGTGGGTTGCTCGCGCAGTTCCGCGCTCTGTGCCTCTGGCAGTGAGGGGACCCCAGCCTCTCGGCTCTCCGGGTCGCCGCCGACTATCCGGGCCGCGCCCGGCGCCCGCGCGTTGTCAGCGGCCTGCGGGCCGTCCGTGGCTGTTCGCGCGGTTCCCCGCGCCCCTAAATACTCTCCCGCGCCCTGCCCTTGAGAAGAGGCACCCGCCTCTTGCTGGGGCGGTGAGAAGGGCAACCCAGGTGGCGCTGGGGGTCCCCCCACGCCGCCAGGCGTAGGGGGCGGAACTGCGCGACAAGCCACCGACCGGCGCGCGGTCGCCCGACAACGTCCGCCCGGCTGGGCGGGGGCGTGGTTCTCACCCGGAGGGCCGAGGCGATGGGGTCCCCGCATCGCCGAATACGCAAGGGGCGGAACTGCGCGACCAGCCGGCCACGGTCCGCAGGCCGCGAACCAGACCGGGCTGCTGGGCGCGGCCCGGGTAGTTCGGGGCGGCGCGCCGGAGGGGCACTCACCCACCACCGGGCGGCGCCCCGAAGCGCACCGCGGCGCGCAGACGCGACCGCCCCCGGGGATCAGAAGAGGCGGAGCTTGTCGTCCTCGATGCCGCGCAGTGCGTCGTAGTCCAGGACCACGCAGCCGATGCCGCGGTCCGTCGCCAGGACGCGGGCCTGCGGTTTGATTTCCTGGGCCGCGAACACGCCGCGGACCGGCGACAGACGCGGGTCGCGGTTCAGCAGCTCCAGATAGCGGGTCAGCTGCTCGACGCCGTCGATCTCGCCGCGCCGCTTGATCTCGACCGCGACCGTGGCGCCGCCGCCGTCCCGGCAGAGGATGTCGACCGGGCCGATCGCCGTCGGGTACTCGCGGCGGATCAGGCTGTAGCCCTCGCCCAGTGTCTCGATCCGGTCGGCGAGGAGTTCCTGGAGGTGGGCCTCGACACCGTCCTTGATCAGACCGGGGTCGACTCCCAGCTCGTGGGAGGAGTCATGGAGAACCTCCTCCATGGTGATGATCAGCTTTTCGCCCGCCTTGTTGACGACCGTCCAGACGGTGCCGTCGCCCTCCTTGAGGGTGCAGGGCGGGGACATCCAGTTCAGCGGTTTGTACGCCCGGTCGTCTGCGTGGACGGAGACGCTGCCGTCGGCCTTCACGAGGATCAGACGGGGAGCGGAAGGGAGGTGGGCGGTGAGCCTGCCCACGTAGTCCACGGAGCAGCGAGCGATGACAAGGCGCATGGTCGGCAACGCTACTCGACGCACGCGGCGGCGCGCGATTCCCCCTGCGCTCCTCCGTCCGCAGCCGCTACTGAGCTTGGCTGAGGGCCTTCGGGTCGTCCCACTTGTCCCCGTTCGTTTCTGGCTGGTTGTATGCCCAATCTTCTGGTGCGGGCGGGACGGCGCACTTACCGTGGATGCGGGAGGTCGTCGGTCGTGCACTCTGCGTCGTCATGCGCCATGCCCATGTCGGCGTGTTCGGGTGCCGTTCGATGCCTTCTTCCCTGCCCGTAAGGCCCCCTGGGGATGGGGGGTCGCGAGAGGAGAACCCATGTCGCTCGACGTCTCACCGGCTCTGTTGGAACAGGCCGAGCGAGGCGAGGTCGACGAAGCCGCCTTCGTCGACTGCGTCCGGACCTCCCTGCCCTTCGCATGGGAGATGATCAGTTCCCTGGTGGCCCAGCTGAAGGTCGACGGCGGTGAGTTCGCCGACAACCAGACGCCTCCGCCGAACGAGCAGGCACGTGGCCAACTGCTGCGCGCGCTGGCGAGTGACGCCATTCGCGGTGCGCTGCAGCGGCACTTCGGAGTACGTCTCGCGTTCCAGAACTGCCACCGCGTCGCGGTGTTCCCGCTGGACCCGTCGGTGGACGAGCGGCTCGCCCGCTTCACCTCGCCCCGGGGACAGCTGCTCAACCAGTCGCCGGAGCTACGCGACTGCTGAGACCTGTGCGCGGTGACGGAGCGGCCTCGCATCGCGGGAGATGCGGGGCGTCCGGCCGTGCGGAGAGGGCGGCTCCGTAGGCCCCCCGCCGGGACGTTCCCGGGCGGGGGGCTCGGTCGCGCCCGGTGCTCAGACCAGCAGCGGCAGTACCTCACCGGCCAGGCCGCGCAGTGTCGCCTCGGTGGCGGCCGGGTCGCCGGAGCCCTCGGCGAGCAGGGCGAACCGGGTGATGCCGGTACGCTCCGCCGTGGCCGCGAGCCGGTCGGCCGCGAGCCGGGGCGGGCCCACCGGGTGGAGCGAGCACAACAGCTCGGTGTACGCCACCGGATCGCGCATCGCCCGCGTCCTGTCGTCGACCGTCCGATGAGCGCCGAGCCCCTGGCGCAGCCACCCCGGCATCGCCTTCAGCAGCCGCTCACGGGCGTCCCCCGCCCGGTCGTCGAGCTGGACCACCCCGGCCGAGACATGTCCGGCGGCGGCCACGTCGTCGGGGGAGTGGCCGGCGGCCAGGGCGTGCCGCCGCCACAGGGCGACCATCTCCGCCTTCTCCTCGTCGCCGCAGTGCATCCCCAGCAGCATCGGCAGTCCCCGCTCCCCGGCGGTCCGCACCCCGCCGGGGGACGTACACGCGACCACGACCTCCGGGTGCGGGGCCGGGCCGCCGGGCCGGGCGGGGGCCTCCAGCGGGACCGGGCTCTCCAACAGGTCCGCCGGGCGCGGTACGACGTCGACCGCGCGGAACCGGTAGCGCTCGCCGTCCGCGCCGACCGAGGGCTCCCGGAGCCAGCGCAGCAGCAGATCGAGCGACTCGGGGAAGCCCGACTCGTACGCCCCGATCCCCGAGCCGAAGACCTCCAGATCGATCCAGGGCCCGCCCCGGCCCACTCCGAGGGAGAACCGCCCGCCGCTGGTGATGTGGAGCAGCGCCGCCTGCTCGCCGAGCGCCACCGGATGGGCGTTCGGCAGCACACTCACCGCCGTCCCGACGCCGATCCGGCGGGTCCGGCCCAGCAGCAGCGCCGCCAGGGTGACCGCCGACGGGCAGACGCCGTACGGCACGAAATGGTGCTCCGCCAGCCAGACGGAGTCGAGCCCGGTCTCCTCGGTGACCTCGGCCGTCCGCACCGCCCGGTGCAGAGCCTCCCCCCGTCCCTGGCCCGGGAACTGGGCGGCCAGGACGAACGTACCCACGCGCATGCCTTCTGCCTCCTCGCGGCCGACCCGGCGCTCCCCCTGCCCGCACTAACGTCTGACACGTGCCAAAGGCACGGGCGATGGCGAGATTTATCGGATAGTCCGCCAACCCGTCCTTGTGGCGGCCCGATCCGTCACCCTCCCGGGTGCGGCTACCCGGCGCGTCGGCCCGTAGGCTGGACCGTGCGGGAAACCACCAGGAACTCCCTGGAAACCCTAGGAACCCCCTGGAAAACTCAGGAACCCGCCGGAAAACTCAGGAAACGCCCCTACTCGCCCCGTGAGGTGCCGCGTGTCCCCCCGCCGCAACCGCCCCAAGGGCGGCGACAAGTCCCCAGCGACGGCCGGTGATCCCGGCGACCGGTACGGCGGCTTCGGCAGTACCGAGTCATGGCAGGGAGAGGAGTGGTCGGTCCGCCATGTGGCCGGGGCGTCGGCCGAGGGCAAGCGGTACCGCTGTCCCGGGTGCGACCAGGAGATCCCGTCCTCCGTACCGCATGTGGTGGCCTGGCCGGAGCACGGCGGGGTGGACGACCGGCGGCACTGGCACAAGGCGTGCTGGAACGCGAAGGACCGCCGCACCAGCCGGGTACGGCGGTCCCGCAACACACCCCGCTACTGACCACCGCGGGCGTACGGCGGCTGTAGGGCTGATCAGACGTCGCGGGACTCCAGAGCCGCGTACGCGCCGCCCAGGGCCGCGCCCGCCAGTACCGCGATGATCACCAGGGCCGCCGGGCCGCTCGGACCGCCCGACATCATCTCGCCCTCGTAGACCACCCCGAGCTGGCTCGGGATCGAGTACTGGACCAGCCATTCGCTGAGCCGCCGCATCCCGCCGGAGCCGGCCATGAAGAGCGCCATCACCAGCGGCAGCAGCACGAACCCCAGCATGATGGTGATCGCGCCCGCGGAGTGCCGGATCAGCGACCCCACGGCCAGCGACAGCAGTCCGAGCAGGGCCAGATAGAGGCTGGCGCCCAGGGTGGCCCGGAGCCACTGGCCGCCGCTCGGCTCCCCGCCGGCGATGCCGACCTGGACGACGCCGAGCAGCAGGGTGGTCACCGTGCTGACGGAGAAGACCAGGACGAAGTAGACGACGGCCTTGGCGGTGAGTATCCGGGCCCGGGACGGACAGGCCGTCATCGTGGTCCGGATCAGTCCGGTGCCGTACTCGGAGGTGATCGTCAGCACCCCGAGGGTGATCACACAGAGGCTGGCGAGGACGGCGCCGAAGAAGCCGAGGGCCAGGATGTCGTCGCGGACGAAATCGGTGCCCTCGGTGGTCTCGCGGGCGATCCACGCGGTCAGGGTGCCGACCCCGAAGTGCAGACCGACCATCGCCCCGAGCGTCCACATGGTGGACCGCAGCGAGCGGATCTTGGTCCACTCGGAGGTGATCGCGTCGGCGAGCCGGGCCGGTCGGACCGGGATCGGCGAGGTGTACCCGGCGGAGGCGCCCGGCTGCGGGTGGGGCGTGGTCATCGGGCGTCCTCGGGCGTGGTCGGCGGGGCGGGCGGCAGGGGAGCCGGGCCCCCGGGGGCGACGGGCGGTGCGACCGGGGCCGCGTACGGATTCTCCTCCGGCCGCGGCGGGGCGTACCAGCCGCCCACCGGCATCTCGGGCATCTCCGGCGCCGCCCCGAACGGCGGCTGCTCCCGCAGTCCGGACTTGTCGTCCTGGCTGGAGCGGAAGTCCACGGACCCCTGGGTCATCCGCATATACGCCTCTTCCAGGGATGCCTGATGCGGCGACAGCTCCCAGAGCCGGACGTCGGCCTCGTGCGCCAGATCGCTGATCCGGGGCAGCGGCAGCCCCATCACCCGCAGCGCGCCGTCCGGCTCGGGCATGACCCGGGCCCCGGCCTCGGCGAGCACCCCGGAGAGCTTCTCGCGCCGCTCGGGCTCGTCCTGCGGCGTACGGACCCGGGCATAGCCCGCCGAGTTGGCCGCGATGAAGTCCCGGACGCTCATATCGGCGAGCAGCCGGCCCCGGCCGATGACGATGAGATGGTCGGCGGTGAGGGCCATCTCGCTCATCAGATGGGAGGAGACGAAGACGGTACGGCCCTCGGCGGCCAGGGCCTTCATCAGATTGCGGACCCAGAGGATGCCCTCGGGGTCGAGTCCGTTCACCGGCTCGTCGAAGAGCAGGACCCGGGGGTCGCCCAGCAGGGCCGCCGCGATGCCCAGCCGCTGGCCCATCCCGAGGGAGAAGCCCTTGGAGCGGCGCCGGGCCACGTCCTGGAGGCCGACGACGCCGAGTACCTCGTCCACCCGGCGGGCCGGGATCCCGGCCAGCTGGGCCAGGGACAGCAGGTGGTTGCGGGCGGTCCGCCCGCCGTGCACGGCCTTGGCGTCGAGCAGCGCGCCGACCTCGCGGGGCGCGTTCACCGCCGCGCGGTACGGCCGGCCGCCGACCGTGACCGTGCCGGAGGTCGGATTGTCCAGGCCGAGGATCATCCGCATGGTGGTGGACTTCCCGGCGCCGTTGGGCCCGAGGAATCCGGTTACGGCGCCTGGCCTGACCTGGAAGGTGAGGTTCTCCACCGCCGTCGTGGTGCCGTAGCGTTTTGTCAGGCCGACTGCCTCGATCATGCTCCTGCCCCATCGGCGTCAGAGGTTCCGGGCCGTCGGCTTCGTCGCCGCGTGCCCCCCGTAAGGCTTACGAGGATATCTGCCGACCGGCGGTTCCCCCGCAGGAGTGACGTGTACTTCATTGCCCGTGTACACCCTGTTCGGATGGTTTTGCCCCGGAGCGCGCGACCAACTCGCGCGCCCCTGCGGAGCGTCATCTTCCGGACACTTTCCGTCGCCCCCGGCGGTGGTCCGCCGAGAGTGCCGGGGGCGCCCCGGGGGTGCCTGTTCGGGATCTTCTCAGGCGTCCCGCTTCTTGATCACCAGATAGGCGCCGATCAGGGCCGCGATGATCCACAGCACCATGATCCCGAGCCCTTCCCAGGGGCCGTACGGCGCCTTGTCGCTGCCCATCGCGCCCGGTACCACCTGCATGATCTTGGAGCCCGCCTGGTCCGGGAAGTAGCGCGCGACGTCCTTCGCCTTCGGGACGGCGGTCAGGATCTGCGAGACCAGGAAGAAGAACGGCATCAGAATGCCCAGCGACAGCATCGAACTGCGCAGCATCGCCGCCACGGCCATCGAGAAGAGGGAGATCAGCCCCATGTAGAGCCCGGCGCCGAAGACCGCGCGCAGTACGTTCTCGTCGCCCAGGGCCGTCCGGTGCTCGCCGAGCAGGGCCTGCCCGATGAAGAAGGTGACGAAGCTGGTGACCAGCCCGACCGCCAGCGCCAGGGCGGTGGCCACCGCGATCTTGCCGAAGAGGAACGTGCCCCGCTGGGGTACGGCGGCCAGGGACGTCCGGATCATGCCGGAGCTGTACTCGGTGCCCACGACCAGGACGCCGAAGACCACCATCGCCAGCTGACCCAGCACGATCCCGGAGAACCCGGCCAGGACCGGGTCGAAGGTCAGCCGCTGGGCATCGGGCATGTCGTCGAAGGTGGCGTTGTAGACGGCGCAGAGCGCGGCGCTGATCGCCACCGTGGCGACGAAGGCCGAGGCGAGCGTCCAGACCGTGGACGACACCGTCCGGATCTTGGTCCACTCCGACTGGAGGACCGCGGGTACCGAGGCCATCGCGTCAGGCTCCCTTGCCGCGGCCGTCGCCGCCCTCGTCGCTCCCGCCGGGACGCGCGGACCACCCGGCGCCCCATCCCGGCCGTCCCGGGTCCCCGGCCTGCCCTTCCGGCCGCTGCCGCGACCGGTCCGGTCCGGGGCCCGCTCCGGCCCCGGCCGGGGTGCCGTGGGCGTGGTACTCCACCGCACTCGCCGTCATCTGCATAAACGCTTCCTCGAGCGATGCCCGCTGCTGGCTCAGCTCGTGCAGCGCCACCCCGTGCGCGGCGGCCAGCTCACCCAGCGCCTCGGTGGTCGCACCGTCGACCTCCAGCGTTCCGGCCGACTCCAGCACCCGGTGACCGGCGCCGTGCAGGACGTCCCGCAGCCGCTCCGGCTCCGGCGAGCGGAGCCGTACGTAACTCCGCGAGTTCTGCCGGATGAACTCCGCCATCGAGGTGTCGGCGAGCAGTTTCCCCTGCCCGATGACGATCAAATGATCGGCGGTCAGGGCCATTTCACTCATCAGATGCGAGGAGACGAAGATCGTCCGGCCCTCGGCCGCCAGCCCCTTCATCAGATTGCGGATCCAGTGAATGCCCTCGGGGTCGAGTCCGTTCACCGGCTCGTCGAACATCAGGATCTCGGGATCGCCGAGCAGCGCCGAGGCGATACCGAGCCGCTGCCCCATCCCGAGAGAAAATCCTTTCGATTTCTTTCGGGCCACCGAGGTCAGACCGACCACATCCAGCACCTCGGCGACCCGGGACTCCGGGATCCGGTTCGACTGGGCGAGACAGAGCAGATTGTTGTACGCGCTCCGCCCGCCGTGCATCGCCTTGGCGTCCAGCAGCGCCCCGATGTACTTCAGCGGCTCCGCCAGATCGCGGTAGTGGCGGCCGTCGATCCGGACCGAACCCGCGGTCGGGATGTCGAGGTCCAGCATCATCCGCATGGTCGTCGACTTGCCCGCCCCGTTCGGCCCCAGAAAACCGGTGATCATGCCCGGCCGGACCCGGAACGAGAGCCGGTCGACGGCGACCTTCGCCCCGAAGCGCTTGGTGAGACCCTCCAGCTCGATCATGCAGACACGCTAAAGGCGCGCGAAGCCCCCCGCCACTCGGGTGGCGGGGGGCTTGACACTCATTTGACCGGACGATCCGTCACGGCGGGGCCGCTCTGACGGGAGGGGCCGGCGGGACGGCCGGGTCAGCGGGACTGCTGCGCCGGAACGCCCCGGGAGATCGGCTCGTCGTCGGCGGGCGCGCCCGCCGCGGCCACCGCGGCACCCGTCAGCGTCGCCAGCATCTCGCGGACGTTGGTCAGCTGGGCGTTGATCGAGTCGCGGCGGTTGGTGAGCGCCGCCAGCTCGCGCTCCGATTCGCTGCGGATCCGGTCGGCCTTGGCATTGGCGTCCGCCACGATGTCCTCGGCCTGGCGCTGCGCGGTCTCCACCGTCTGACGGGCCCGGCGCTCGGCGTCCGTACGGAGCTTCTCCGCCTCCAGACGCAGCTGCTCCGCCCGGTGCTCGATCTCCGCCAGCCGCTTCTCCGCCTTCGCCTGACGCGACGCCAGGTCACGCTCGGACTGCTCGCGGCGCTTGGCCAGGTTCGTCTCGAAGTCGGCGGCGGCCTGGGCGGCCTTGGCGCGGGTCTCCTCGAAGAGCGCGTCCGCCTCCTCCCGCTTGGACTGCGCGTCCTTCTGCGCGTCCGAACGGAGCTGGCTGGCGTCGCCCTTCGCCTTCTCGACGATCCGGACGCCCTCGTCCTCCGCCTTCGCCTTGCGGTCGACGGCGAACGCCTCCGCGTCATTGCGGACCTGCTGGGCGGCGGACTCGGCCAGCTCCCGGTGCTGCTCGGCGGCGCGGCGCGCCTCCTCGCGCAGGTCCTTCGCCTCCTCCTCGGCGAGACGGAGGATCTTCTCGACGCGCGCGCCCAGTCCGGCGTACGACGGCTCGGCGTCGCTGACCTGCGCCTGGGCGTTCTGCGTCTCGAGGTGCAGTTCCTCGATGCGCTTTTCCAAAGACGTGATCCGGGTCAGGGCGCTATCACGATCGGCGACGAGCTTGGTAATGCGGTCGTCCACCTGACCGCGGTCGTAACCACGCCGCACGAGCTCGAAGCCGAAGGGGGAGGAAGTGTCGCTCATGGGGTTCCTGTCGAAAGAGACCGGTGAGGTGATAGGGGGAATCCTAGGGGCCGAAGCGGTGTGTCATCGAGCGGATACGGGTTTGATCTGGAGAATATGCAGTCTTTTGAGTGCCTGAGGCGTGTCCGATGGACCCCGGAGGGCTCTCCTGATCCACCGGACACGGCCTAGGACCGTGACGACTTGCCGCCCGAACGGTTAACTCCCGCCGACGCGCCCGCCTTGACGCCCCCTTGGGGGACGCCGCCCTTGCCGTCGGCCGAACCGCCGCCGGGTCTGGGGCCCTTGCCGTCGGCCGCACCCGGAGCCTCGAACGACTCCAGCGCCTCCAGCACGTCCTGCACCCGGGAGATCTCCGCCTGGATGTCCTCCCGGCGGCGTACCAGCACATCCAGATCCCGCTTGCCGTCGCCGACCATCCGGCGGGCCTCCGCCTCGGCCTCGGCCCTGATCTGCTCCCCCTCGCGGATCAGCCCGGCCTTCTTCGCCTCGGCCTCCTTCAGCAGGCCCTCGGCCTTCTTCACGGCCGCGATCCGGACCCGGCTCGCCTCGGAGTTCGCCTCCGCCAGCAGGTCCTTCGCCTTCTGCACCGACTCGTTCCGCTGCTCGGTGGCCGCCTTCACCAGATGGTCCACCCGCTCGCCGGCCACCTTCATCTGCTCGGCGGTCTCCCGGCGGGCCCGCTCGTGCAACTCCTCCACCTCGGACTCGGCCCGGACCCGCAGCTCGTCCGACCGCTCCCTTATGGCGGTGGCGTCCCGGCGCGCGCCGACCAGCAGCTCGTCCGCGTCCGCGCGGGCCCGCTCCACCAGGGAGTTGCCCTCCACGGTCGCCTCCGAGACCAGCCGCTCCGCCTCCTTGCGGGCCGCGCCGACCATCGCGTCGGCCTGCTTCTCGGACTCCAGCGCCGCGCGCAGCGCCTCCTCCTGAGCCCGGTTGACCAACTGGTCCGCCTGCTCCGCCGCGTCCCGGCGCCGCTTCGCCGCCGCCTCCCGGGCCTCGTCGACGGCCCGGTCCGCCGCCGTCCGCGCCTCGGCCCGCAGCCGCTCCGCCGCCGCCTCCGCGTCCGACTTCGTCTTCTGCGCCTCGGCCCGGATCCGCTCCGCCGCCTGCTGCGCCGAACCCACGGTCTCCGCCGCCTCGGCCCGCAGCCGCTCCGCGTCGCCCCGGGCCTCCGTCAGCAACTGGTCGGCCTGCACCGCCGCGTCCGCCCGCCGCTTGTCGGCCGTCGTCCGCGCCTCGTCCAGCACCGTCTGAGCCTCGGCCCGGATCCGGTCGCCCTCCGACGCCGCCTCGCCGACCAGCCGGTCCGCCTGCCCCGCCGCCTCCGAACGGATCCGGTTGGCGTCGTCCCGGGCGTCGGCCCGGGTCCTGGCCGCGTCCTGCTCGGCCGTCGCGACCGTGTCGGACGCCTCCGTCCGCATCCGCTGGGCGTACTCCGCCGAATCCGCCCGCAGCCGCTCCGCCTCGGCGATGGCGTCCGTGACCGTCCGCTCCGCCAGCGCGTTCGCCGCGTCCGTCTCCTCCTGGGCGCGCTCCCGCAGCCGGGCCGCGTCCTCGGTGGCGCGCTCCACCGCGGCGTGCGCGTCGGACCGCAGCCGGTCGGCCTCCTCCTGCGCCTCGGTACGGGTCCGCTCCGCCGCGTGCTCGGCCGCCGACCGCAGCCCCGCGATCTCCTCGTCGGCCTGCTCGTGCAGCCCGGCGACCGCGTCCCGGACCTGCTTGGCGGTCTGCTCGGCCGCCGCCACCGTCTCCGACGCCCGCCGGTCCGCGTCCTCCGTGAGCGCCTGCGCCTCGGACTGCGCCTCCTCGACCCGCTTACGGGCCGAAGCCAGCAGCTCCTCGCTCTGCTCCCGGGCCCGCTCCCGCTCCCGGTCCGCCTCGGAACGGGCCGCGCCCAGGGTGTCCTCGGCCTCCCGGCGACGCCGTACGGCCTCCTCCTGGGCCGCCGCCAGCGCCTCCTGGGCCTCGGCACCCACCCGCTCGGCCGCCGCCGCGGACTCGGCCCGCAGCCGGTCCGCGGTCTCCCGCGCCTCCGTCTTCAGCCGCTCCGCCTCGGCCGCCGCGTCCCCGCGCAGCCGTACCGCGATGTTCTCCGCCTCCGCGCGGGCCGTCGCCGCGTCCGCCGCGGCCTCGGTCCGCAGCCGGTCCGCCTCGTGGTCGGCCTGCTCCTGGAGGCTCCGGATCCGCTCCGCCGTCTCCGTCCGCAGCCGGTCGGCCTCCTCGGCGGCCTCGCGCCGCAGCCGCTCGCCCTCGGTCCGCGCCTCCGACAACGTCGTCTCGGCGGCCCCGAGCCGGGCCTCCGCCTCGGACTGCAGCCGGGCCACCGCCCGCGCCGCCTCCTCCTGCCGGGCCGCGACCGCCCGCTCGGCCTCCTCGCGCAGCGCGCCGGCGGCCTGCTCGGCGGCGGCCCGCATGGCGTCCGCCTGCTCCTCGGTCTCCACCCGCAGCCGCTCGGACTCCGCCCGGGTCCGCTCCAGCGTCTCCTCGGCCTGGCGGCGCAGGGTCGTCGCCCGCTCGATCGCCTCGGTGCGGATCCGCTCGCTCTCGCTGCCCGCGCCCGCCCGCAGCTCGTCCGCGTCCGACCGGGCCTTCGTCAGCAGCTCCTCGGCGGTGGACGCCGCCTCCTCGATCTGCTGCACCGCCTCCCGGCGGGCCTCGGTACGGATCCGCTCGCCCTCGGCGACCGCCTCGGACCGCAGCGTCTCGGCCTCGCCGCGCAGCCGCCTGGCCTCCTCCTGCAGCTCGACCGTACGAGCCCGGTACTCCTTGGTGTCGTCCTTGGCCGCGCCCTTGATGTCATCGGCCTGCTCGGCCGCGTCACCGCGCAGCCGGTCCGCCTCCGACTCCGCCTCACGACGGATCCGCTCGGCCTCCTCGGCCGCCTTCCGGGTGGTCTCCCGGGCGTCCTCGGACGCCTTGGTGAGCACTTCCTCGGCATCCCTGGCGGCCTTGGCGATGGCCGCCGCGGAGTCCTCGGCCGCGATCGTCCGCGCCTTCTCCGAGGCCTCCGCCAGCCGCTTCTCCGACTCCGACCTGGCATCGGCCAGTACCTGCTCGGCCTCGGCCTTCGCGGCCTCCGCCTCCGTCGTCGCCTCGGCCACCAGCCGGGCGACCTCAGCCTTCGCCGTACGGGTCCGCTGCTCGCTCAGCGACTCCGCGGCCGCCTCCTGCCGGGCCGCCGCGTCCTTGGCCTCGGCGACCAGCCGCTCCGACTCCGCCCGCGACTCCCGCAACCGCTCATCGGCCTCCGCCAGCCGCTGCTCGGCCGCCCGGCTCAGCTCCGCCGCCTGCTGCCGCGCCTGCTCCGCCTCGGCCGCCGTCGACGACCGCAGCCGCTCCGCGTGCCCGGTGGCCTCCTGGGCCTGCGCCGACGCCGTGTTCAGCATCCGCTCCGCGTCCCGGCGGGCCCGGTGCAGCAGCGCCTCCGCCTCCGAACGCGCCGCCTCCGCCTCCGCGCCCAGCCGGGAACGGGCCTCGTCCGTCAGCCGCTTGGACTCGGCGCGCGCCTGCGCCAGGGACTGCTCGGCCGCCGCCCGGGACTCGTCCATCAGCCGGCGCGCCTGGGACTCCGTACGAGCCCTCAGCTGCTCGGCCCACGCCACGTTCTCGTTGACATGCGCCTCGACGGTCTGCCGGCGCTCCGCCAGCTCCTGATCGAGCCGCTGCCGCCGCTGATTGGCCTCCGCGTGCAGCTCCGCCTGGAGCCGGGCCTGCTGCTCCGCGTGCTCCTGGAGCAGCCGCTGCGCCTGCGCCCGGACGTCCCGCAGCTCGCGCTCGGCGTCCGAGCGCATCTGGTCGACCTGGGCCTGCGCGTTCCGCAGCATCTGCTCGGCCTGATAGCCGAGATCGGGATTGTCGTACGCGGGACGGGCCGCCAGCCCGCGGCGTGCCTCGTGGAGCTTGGCCCGCAATACCTCGACCTGGTAACCGAGGTCCTCGGCGTGCTGGACGGCCTTCTCCCGCTCGGTCTTCAGCCGGTCCATATCGGCCTCGAACCGAGAGAGGACGTCGTCGTCAGCTCGGTGGCTGTCCTGGCGTTCGTAGCCCCGCACTACGCGGTCCCATCCGTCCCCTGGTCGCAACTTCTCCCGCACAAACACCGCCCGCCCGGCGAACGGCCCCCGGGGAATGGTGACAGAACAATATGAGAGGACGCGTCGCGGCCCCGACCCGGCCCCGGCCCGGAACCGCCCACTCTACCGGGCCGGGAATCCTTCGGGTCAGTGCTCCGTTGCGGAGGTGACGAGTTCGGTCAGTACGCCGTGGCAGTCCTTGGGGTGCAGGAAAGTGATCCGGGAGCCCATCGAGCCGCGCCGCGGCTCGTCGTAGAGCACCCGGACGCCCTTCTCCCGGATCGCCTCGGCGTCCCCGTCGACATCGGCCGTGCCGAAGGCGATGTGATGGACCCCCTCGCCGTTCTTGGCCAGCCACTTCCCGACCGGTGAGTCCTCCCGGACCGGCTGGAGCAGCTGGAGGTAGGAGGCGCCCCCGTCGGAGGTCTCGTTGATCTTCAGCATGGCCTCCCGTACCCCCTGCTCCTCGTTGACCTCCGAATGGAAGACCTCGAAGCCGTACGTGGACCGGTAGAACTCGACGGTCGCGTCGAGGTCGAAGCAGGCGATCCCGATGTGGTCGATACGCGTCAGCATGGCACCAGTGGATCGGGCCGCCCCCGGTTGCGCAAGGTGCGCGCCGTCACACGGAGCGCGTCGTGACCTTCCGGCATACCGCTCAGTACATTTGTAGTAAACCCTCGTTCACTCCTCGGCGTCCGAGCCGGAAGGGATCGTTGCCCATGTCAGGAACGACCGGTAACACCACAGTGATCGTCGCGGGCGCCCGCACGCCCATGGGGCGGCTGCTCGGCTCGCTGAAGTCCTTCTCCGGCGCCGACCTCGGCGGATTCGCCATCAAGGCCGCCCTCGACCGGGCGGGCATCGGCCCCGACCAGGTCCAGTACGTGATCATGGGCCAGGTGCTGACGGCGGGCGCCGGACAGATCCCGGCCCGCCAGGCCGCCGTCAAGGCGGGCATCCCGATGGGCGTCCCGGCGCTCACCGTCAACAAGGTCTGCCTCTCCGGACTCGACGCCATCGCCCTGGCGGACCAGCTGATCCGGGCCGGCGAGTTCGACATCGTCGTCGCGGGCGGCCAGGAATCCATGACCAACGCCCCGCACCTGCTGCCGAAGTCCCGCGAGGGCTTCAAGTACGGGGCCGTCGGCATGCTGGACGCCATGGCCCACGACGGCCTCACCGACTCCTTCGAACAGATCGCCATGGGCGAGTCGACCGAGAAGCACAACGCCCGCCTCGGCATCGGCCGGGCCGAACAGGACGCCCTCGCCGCCGCCTCCCACCAGCGGGCCGCCGCCGCCCGCAAGAACGGCCTCTTCGACGCCGAGATCGCCCCCGTCGAGATCCCCCAGCGCAAGGGCGACCCCGTCGTCCTCACCGACGACGAGGGCATCCGGGCCGAGACCACGGCGGAGAACCTGGCCCGGCTGCGGCCCGCCTTCGCCGCCGACGGCACCATCACCGCGGGCACCTCCTCCCAGATCTCCGACGGAGCCGCGGCCGTCGTCGTCATGAGCCGCGCCAAGGCCGAGGAACTCGGCCTGACGTGGATCGCCGAGATCGGCGCCCACGGCAATGTCGCCGGACCCGACAACTCCCTCCACTCCCAGCCCTCCAACGCGATCGTCCACGCCGTCGGCAAGGAAGGCATCGCCGTCGAAGACCTCGACCTGATCGAGATCAACGAGGCGTTCGCGGCGGTCGCCGTCCAGTCCATGAAGGACCTCGGAGTGTCCCCGGAAAAGGTGAACGTCAACGGCGGCGCGATCGCGCTGGGCCACCCCATCGGCATGTCCGGCGCGCGGATCGTGCTCCACCTCGCGCTGGAGCTGCGCCGGCGCGGCGGCGGCGTGGGCGCGGCCGCCCTCTGCGGCGGCGGCGGCCAGGGCGACGCGCTGATCCTCCGGGTCCCCGCGCCCGGCACCGGCACACCGGCGTAACAGGACACCCCGGGGGCCGGGCCCCGGGGCACTCCCCGGACAGCGCCCCCGGGCGCATCGGATCCACGGCGCCCGCCGCCCGGGGCGGCCGCCGCGAACACAGGAGGAGCGGAGCCATGGTGGACGTCCCCGAACTGGTCGACCGGGCACGGGCGGGACACCCCCGCGCCGTCGCCCGGCTGATCTCCCTCGTCGAGGGGGCGTCACCCCAGCTACGGGAAGTGATGGCCGCGCTCGCGCCGCTCACCGGCAACGCGTACGTCGTGGGGCTGACCGGCTCGCCCGGCGTCGGCAAGTCCACCACCACCTCCGCACTGGTGAGCGCCTACCGCAGGACCGGCCGGCGGGTCGGCGTACTCGCCGTCGACCCGTCGTCCCCGTTCTCCGGCGGAGCCCTCCTCGGCGACCGCGTCCGGATGTCCGAACACACATCCGACCCCGGGGTCTACATCCGCTCCATGGCCACCCGGGGCCACCTCGGCGGACTCGCCTGGGCCGCGCCCCAGGCCGTACGCGTCCTCGACGCCGCGGGCTGCGACATCGTCCTGGTCGAGACCGTCGGCGTCGGCCAGTCCGAAGTCGAGATCGCCGCCCAGGCCGACACCTCCGTCGTCCTCCTCGCCCCCGGCATGGGCGACGGCATCCAGGCCGCCAAGGCGGGCATCCTGGAGATCGGCGACGTCTACGTCGTCAACAAGGCCGACCGCGACGGCGCCGACGCGACCGCGCGCGAGCTCAACCACATGCTCGGCCTCGGCGAGGCCCGCGCGCCCGGCGACTGGCGCCCGCCCATCGTGAAGACCGTCGCCGCGCGCGGCGAGGGCATCGACGAGGTCGTCACGGCGCTCGACAAACACCGCGCCTGGATGGAAGAGCACGGCGTCCTCGCGGAGCGCCGGCTGCGGCGGGCGGCGGGCGAAGTGGAGACCATCGCGGTCACGGCCCTGCGCGCCAGGATCGCGGACCTCCACGGCGACCGGCGAGTCGACGCGCTGGCCGCCCGCGTGGTCGCGGGCTCCCTCGACCCCTACGGCGCCGCCGACACCCTCCTGGAGGGCCTCACGGGGTAGCGCCTCCCGTCGCGGGCTCCCTGGCCCCCCGGGGGTCCGCCGCGCCCGGCGGCCCGGTGTTGTCGGCGGTCCGCCGGTGGCTTGTCCCGCAGTTCCGCCCCCTATGCCTTCGGCGATGGGGGGACCCCCAGAGCCTTGGCCCTCCGGGGCACCGTCCCGAACTACCCGGGCCGCGCCCGGCGGCCTGATGTTGTTCGCGGTCGGCGGCCCGCCTGTGGCTTGTCTCGCAGTTCCCCGAGCCCCTAACGCTCTCCCGAGCGCCGCCCGCCCCTGAAAAGGAGACGCGCCCCGTCAGGGGCGCGGGGAACTGCGCGACCAGCCAGCCACCGGGCAACAGGCGGACCACCGACACCAGGTGGCAGCATCCCCTCCCCGGGACGGGCTCCAGCACCAGGGGGCAGGTGCGGTCGGCGTGGTCGGGGGGTGCGGGGTCGCCCCCTGGGGGTCCCCCCAAAGGCAGCTTTGGGGGAGGGCGGCGGAGAAGATCGGGTCTCCTGAAGGAGACCCTCACTTCCGCCGTCCGTGAGGAGGTGAGCCCGGAGGCCACCGACCCTCCCGACGCCGCACAAGACCGCCCGCATACCGCTGGAGCGACGGTCACATCTCCCTCAGCCCCGCCGGCGCCTGAGGCGCGAAGGCCCCGCCTGGCACAGGCAACCCCACACCGGGGGCCCGGGGACCAGGAACCCCACAGCGGGAGGCGCCCCCGCCCCGCCGGCGCCTGAGGCGCGAAGACCCCGCGCGAGGCGGGCAACCCCGGCACCAGGCGCCCCGGGGACCAAGCACCCCACAGCGGGAGGCGCCCCAGCGGGAGGCGCCCGTCAGTCGTCGGGGCTCGTCGTCGCCTTGGAGGTGGTCGCGTCGACGTCGACGTCGTACGACTTGCCGTTGTCGCCGCGGACCTCGACCTCCCAGCGGCCGTCGTCGAACTGGACCTCGGTCACCGTGCCGGGGTGGAGCTTGAGCGCCGCGTCCGTCGCCTGGCGGGCGGTGGTCTTCGCGGTGGCCGCCGACGCGTCGTCGTCCCGGGAGTCGCGGTCATCCCGGTCATCCGCGTCGTCCCGGTCATCCGCGTCGTCGCGGTCGTCCCGGTCGTCCGACGATCCGTCGTCCACCCGGACCTCGCCCGACACCGCGTCGACCGTCACCTCCCGCTCCTTGCCGTCGGTGGCGCGGATCTCGATCTCCCAGTGGCCCCGGTCGTCGTCGCGGTCGGCGGACTCCAGGGTGCCGGGGAACTTCGCGAGGGCGGCCTCGGTCGCCTCGGTCACCGAGATCCGGGAGACGGGCGCGGCGCCGTCGCCGGAGGAGCTGGAGGAGGACGTGGAGGACGTGGAGGGCGTGCCGGACAGCGCGCCGGACGAGGCGAACGCCGTGTACGTGCCGCCCGCCATGAGGGCGGCCACGGCGGTGGCGAGGACGATCTTGCGCTTCATGGGGTTTCCCGTCGGTCGTCGTGGCTGACTGGACGTTCCCAAGGTGACCGAGTGCACCTGAAGGCTTGCTGAAGTCACCTGAAGCCTTCTTCAGCTTGGGTTTGCGACCCTGTGGTCATGCGTCTGCTGATCGTCGAGGACGAGCGCCGTCTCGCCCTCTCCCTGGCCCGGGGACTGACCGCCGAGGGCTATGCCGTGGATGTGGTCCATGACGGTACGGAGGGGCTGCACCGGGCCTCCGAGGGCGGCTACGACCTGGTGATCCTGGACATCATGCTGCCGGGGATGAACGGCTACCGGGTCTGCGGCGCTCTGCGGGCCGCCGGGAACGACGTCCCGATCCTGATGCTGACCGCGAAGGACGGCGAGTACGACGAGGCGGAGGGCCTGGACACCGGGGCCGACGACTATCTGACGAAGCCGTTCTCGTATGTCGTGCTGACCGCCCGGATCAAGGCGCTGTTGCGCCGCCGGGGCCGGGGTACGGCGTCTCCGTCGCTGGTGGTGGGGGATCTGCGGGTGGAGACGGCGGCCCGCCGGGTGTATCGGGGGGAGCGGGAGGTCGCGCTGACGGCGAAGGAGTTCGCGGTGCTGGAGCAGTTGGCGATCCGCGCGGACGAGGTCGTCAGCAAGGCGCGGATCCTGGAGCACGTCTGGGACTTCGCCTACGACGGCGATCCGAACATCATCGAGGTCTATATCAGCGCGCTCCGCCGCAAGCTGGGCGCGCACTACATCCAGACCGTGCGGGGCGCGGGCTACCGGCTGGTGGCGCCGCGATGAGGTCCGTACGCGCGAAGACGACGATCGGTGCGACGGCCGTCGTCGCGGTCGCCCTGGTGGCGGCGGGGTTCGCGGTGCTGTTGGTGCTGCGGTCGTTTCTGACGGACCAGGCCGAGTTGCAGGCGGAGGTGACGGCCCGGGAGGTGGCGTCGCGGATCGCGGCGGAGGGCGACGCGGGGCCGATCACCGTACCGTCGACGGAGGACCGGCCGGTGCAGGTCGTCGACGAGGACGGCCGGACGGTCGCGGTCAGCAAGGATCTGGAGAAGATCTCGGGTACGGGCAGTGCCGATGTGACGCCGGAGCCCCGGCGGACCGGTGGCGACGAGGCCGATGAGCCGGATCCGGGGGACGATTCCGAAGAGCCGGACCGGGGTCATGTGTCGGGCGATCCGCCGCGGTTCAGCCGGGGCGAGGCGACCGTGGACGGCGAGACGGCCGGGTACATCTTCGCCGCCGTGGACGTGACGATCGGCGAGGGCCGGGACGTCACGGTCTACGCGGGCGCGCCGCTGACGGTCGAGCAGGACGCCGTGGAGTCGGTACGGGAGGCCATGCTCGCCGGTCTTCCGGTGCTGCTGCTGGTGGTGGGTTCGGTGACCTGGCTGGTGACGCGGCGGGCGCTGCGTCCGGTGGAGGACATCCGGACGGAGATGGCGGCGATCACGGCGTCCGAGGATCTGTCGCGGCGGGTGCCGGAGCCGGGGACCCGGGACGAGGTGGCCCGGCTGGCGCGGACCACCAACGAGACCCTGGCTGCGCTGGAGTCGTCGGTGGAGCGGCAGCGGCGGTTCGTCGCCGACGCCTCGCACGAGCTGCGGAGCCCGATCGCGTCGCTGCGGACGCAGTTGGAGGTGGGGGAGGCCCATCCGGGGCTGCTGGACGTGCCGGGCGCGGTGGCCGACACCGTACGGCTGCAGCAGTTGGCGGCGGATCTGCTGCTGCTGGCGCGGCTGGACGCGGGGGAGCGGCCGGGGCGGTCGCGGGTGGATCTGGCGGCGCTGGCCCGGGAGGAGCTGTCGCAGCGGGGCGCGGCGGACCGGGTGCCGGTGACGGTCGTGGCGGCGGACGGGGTGGAGGTGCTGGGGTCGCCGGGGCAGCTCGCCCGGGTGCTGGGCAATCTGCTGGACAACGCGCAGCGGCACGCGGCCGGGGCGGTGACGGTGTCGGTGCGCCGGGAGGGCGCCGACGCGGTGCTGGCGGTCGGGGACGACGGTTCCGGGGTGCCGGAGGCCGAGCGGGAGCGGGTCTTCGAGCGGTTCGTCCGGCTGGACGAGGCGCGTGGCCGGGACGACGGCGGTGCCGGTCTCGGGCTCGCCATCGCCCGGGATGTGGCCCGGCGGCACGGCGGCACTCTGACGGTGGCGGATTCCCCGGCGGGTGGTGCGCTTTTCGTACTGCGGCTGCCGGTGGCGTGACTCCGGGTCGTCCGTGCGGTCATTTGTATGACCGGACGGGCCGGGGCCGTACGGGTTCGGGAAAGGCCCCGGCCCCGTACCACCGGCGGAGTGCCGGTGGTACGGGGCCGGGCGCGGGCCCGCCGGGTGCCGCCCCGGGGTCAGGCCTTGCCGCGGTGGCCGCGCAGATGTTCGGCGACGGGGGTCAGGGACTCCCGCAGATCGGCCAGCGCCTCCGGGGTCATCAGATCGATGAAGTGGCGGCGGACGGACGCCACATGGTGCGGGGCGACCTTCCGCATGGTCTCCATGCCGTGGTCGGTGAGGACCGCGTACAGCCCCCGCCGGTCCGACTCGCAGTTCTCCCGGCGGACCAGTCCGGCGGTCTCCATCCGGGTGATCTGATGGGAGAGCCGGCTCTTGGACTGCAGGGTGGCGGCGGCGAGATCGCTCATCCGCATCCGCAGATCGGGCGATTCGGAGAGGTTGACCAGGATCTCGTAGTCGTTGTTCGTCAGGCCGAACGGCTGGAGGTCCTTTTCGAGCTGGTGCATCAGCAGTCGGCTGACGTCGAGGTGGGTGCGCCAGGTGCGCTGCTCGTCGTCGGTGAGCCAGCGGGTGGCCGTCTCGGTCTCCATAGATGGATTCTACCTAAAAAAGTTGAAAGGCGGACTAGTTTGGGAGGTTCCGTGAGGTCCGCGGGGGTGTGACGCGCGACGCCCGGGACGCCGGGCGCACCGTACGGCGTCGGTCGTACCGCGGCCACTCGCGCGACCGCCCGAACGACCACCCGTGGGACTGCGCAGTGTACGCAGCGCGCGAGGGGCGCAGTCCGCCCTGCCGCACACTCCGGGTACCCCCGGTCAGAGACCGAAACGGCGCTGGATGTCCCCCAGCTGGCCGGGCAGACGCGGGGCCGAGCCGTGCTGCGCCTGGCTCCCGCCGGACCCGCCCGGCACCCCCGCCTGCGCCGGAGGCGCCCCCGTCGCGGTCTCCGGCAGCAGGCTCTCGGACGACTGGAGGAGCACGGTCCCGGCGCCCACGAACTCGAACTGGTGCTCCTCGCCCGACGTGCCGCCGAGCCCGGTCAGCGCCCGTACCCCGCCCATCACCCCGGTCATATAGCCGTGATCGTAGTGGTGGCAGGGCGACGGGCAGTCGGCCCAGCCCACCAGGGCCTGCGGGTCCACCCGTAGCGGCGGCTCCATGAAGACCACCGGACCGTTGGACGCGGCCACGAACTTCCCGGTCCCGATCAGGGTGAGGAAGCCGGGCACGATCGACTGCTTCAGCGCCAGCGAAGGCTGGTAGGCCAGCAGGTTCCCGGCCCGGATGGTCAGATTGCCGTCGTCGAGGTCGTAGGAGTTGACGTCGAACGCCCGGTCCGCGAGCAGCATCTTCCCGCTGCCCTCCGCCACCACCCAGTCGGCCGCGTGCAGCGGTGAGTGGAAGGAGGTCCGCAGCAGCCGGTCGAGCCGCCCGTGGCCGATGCCGTTGAAGTCGATCCGCCCGTAGTAGGCGATCATCTTCCCCTTCTGGAGGAACCACTGGCTCCCCTTCAACTCCACACAGAAGGTGTACGGGTTGACGTTGTCGTCGCCCGGCAGGGTCGTCGGATCATGGGCCACCAGGGCACCGGTTCCGGTCACAGCTTCTCCTCCGATGCCTGTACGTAGACCGCGCCGCTGCCGCTCAGCTCCAGCTGGAACGCCTCGCCGGAGCCCCGGCCCACCATGTCCCGCCAGCCGAGGGCGGTGGAGAGCTTGTTGCGGATGTCGCCGTGGTGGGCCACGTACGCCTGCGGGTCCACATGGACCGGGCGGCCCGGGACGACCGGCAGTTCGATCACACCGCCGTGGGCCATCACCGCGACCGCGCCGTGGCCGCGCAGGGTCGTGGTGAACAGGCCCTGGCCGGTGACCTGGCCCCGGACCACGCCCATCACGCCGCCCTGCGAGCCGAGGAACATCGTCCCCTGCTCCAGCGCGCCGTCGAAGGCGAGCAGCCGGTCGGCCTCCACATAGAGCGTGTCGCCGGTCAGCTCGACCACCTGGATGTGGTGGCCGCCGTGGCCGAACATCACCGTGCCGCTGCCCTCGACGCTCATCAGCGGGGTGGCCTCGCCCGCCACCCGGCGGCCGATCATGGAGCCGATACCGCCCGCGCCGCCGGTGGTGCTGGGGGTGAAGGAGACCTCGCCGCGGTACGCGATCATCGCGCCGCGCTGGCTGAAGAGGCGCTGCCCGGGGGCGACGGTCGCCTCGATCATCTTCGAGTTGATCTCGCGGAAGGCCATTTAGACGTCACCCGCGATCGTGTTCCGCTCGCTCGGCTGGACGTAGACCAGGCCGTCGCCCTCGAAGCGGATCTGGAACGCCTCGCCGCCGCCCTCGCCCACGAAGGTGCGGAAGGTGACCCCGGACTGGAAGTTCTGCCGCAGGTCGCCCTGGTGGGCGACGTACGCCCCCGGGTCCACCGAGAGGGGGTACCGCGGGGTCACCCGGAGCACCACCGCCTGGCCGTCCGACATGATCGCGGCCCGGCCGGTGCCTTCGAGGGTCGTGGTGAAGAGGCCGTTGCCGGAGGCGCCGCCGCGCATTCCGGTGAAGCTGGTGCCGGTCCGCAGCCCGCCGTCCACGGCCAGCAGATTGCTGGACTCGACATAGAGCTTGTCCCCGTGGAGGTCGACCAGATTGATCTCCGACGCCCGGTCGGCGAAGAAGCAGGTGCCTTCTCCCTTCACCTCCATCAGCGTCATCTGCTCGCCGGTGATGCGGCGGGTCACCATCCCCCGGATGCCCTCACCGCCGCCGGACAGCTTCTTGAAGGCCATCCGGCCGTCGTACGCGACCATCGACCCGTTCTTCGCCTTGACGGTGTCGCCGGTCAGGTCGACCGCGAGCACCTTGCTCCCCTGGAGCCGGAAGGTTGCCACCAGCCGAAGGTAACCGGCGCCGGCCGGGCGGGAACAGGTCCGTGGGCAGGATCACGGCGGCCGGGAGGCCACCCCGGACAAAGACTCGGCAAAGCGGCTGGCAGAATGAGGGCTGCGCTTGTGAGCGCTTTCACAAGATCGTCTAAAAATCAAAGGTGCATCCGCCGTGGACATCAAGACCGCCTCGTCCCTCCACCGCCTCCGGCTGATCTCGGCACCGGAGGCCGTTTCCTTCGTGCTGCTGATCATCGCGGCGGTGCTGAAGCGCACGACGGACTTCAACGCGGTACCGGCCCTCGGGATGATCCACGGCATCCTCTTCATCATCTACGTCCTCTTCTGGCTCGACGCCTGGAACCGGACGAAGTGGGAGTTCAAGACGGCGGCGCTGTACTTCGTGCTCTCGGTGGTGCCGCTCGGCGGCTTCGTCGCCGAGCGCAAGCTGAAGCGGGCGGCGGACGACGAGGTGATCGCGGCCCGGGCGCGCCGCGAGGGCACCGTCAACCCGGCCTGAGCCACGGCGGACCCACGGGTCGCCCGCCGCGTCGAGGGGGGGGGGGGGGGGCCCCGCGCGGGGGAGGGGGCCGCTGTGGTGAG
>NZ_JBEYIS010000041.1:0-71776 GCF_040635975.1 Streptomyces sp. NPDC006798 | reverse complement strand
GGGGACGGGGGAGCGGGTGCCCCGGCTGGGCGTCGGCGACATCGAGGGGTTCGCGCGGGAGTTCTTCGTGGTGCGGCCCGCGCGTCCGCCCGTTCCCGGCCCCGCCCGCTGGCCGCCCCGCCCGCCTGGCCGCCCTGGCCGGGCCCGGAGCCGTACGGCCGCGCCCGGAGCCGGAGCCGTACCGCCCGGCCCCAGGGGGCCCCGGCCGGCGCCCGACCGGTCCGCTTAGGGTGGGGACCGTCACCCGGGCGGCCCCGCGCCGCGACCGCCGCCCGGACGGCACTCGAACGACCGAACGGGACCGGCGGAAGGAACCCACACGTCATGGCCATCGAGGTCGGCACCAAGGCGCCCGATTTCACCCTCAAGGACAACCACGGCCGGACCGTCCGGCTCGCCGACTACCGGGGCGAGAAGAACGTGGTTCTCCTCTTCTACCCGTTCGCCTTCACCGGCGTCTGCACCGGTGAGCTGTGCGCGCTCCGGGACGAGCTGCCCCGCTTCGTCAACGAGAACACCCAGCTGCTGGCCGTCTCCAACGACTCCATGCACACCCTGCGGGTCTTCGCCGAGCAGGAGGGTCTGGAGTATCCGCTGCTCTCCGACTTCTGGCCGCACGGCGAGGTCTCCCGCGCCTACGGCGTCTTCGACGAGGAGAAGGGCTGCGCCGTGCGCGGCACCTTCGTCATCGACAAGGAGGGGACCGTCCGCTGGAGCGTCGTGAACGCGCTGCCGGACGCCCGCGACCTGAACGAGTACACCAAGGCGCTGGAGACTCTCTGATCCCGCGGGCGTCCCGGCGCCGCTCCGGTGGACGCCGGGGGCCCGGGTTCGGGCCCGGGTCCGGTTCCGGGGCGGATCGGACGTCCACCCGGCCGAAAGCCTGTGCCACAAGGGGCCCGGTCACTAGGATCGGCTCGTTGATCCGACACGAAAAGCATGACGGGGGCGCTGCCCCTGGACACCAATGGAGGGACTCGTGGGAGTCAGCCTCAGCAAGGGCGGCAACGTCTCGCTGACCAAGGCCGCGCCCGGACTGACCGCCGTGACGGTCGGTCTCGGCTGGGACATCCGTACCACCACCGGTGCGGACTTCGACCTGGACGCCAGCGCCCTGCTGACGAACGACCAGGGCAAGGTCGCCGTGGACGGCAACTTCGTCTTCTTCAACAACCTCAAGAGCCCCGACGGCTCCGTGGAGCACACCGGTGACAACCTCACCGGTGAGGGCGAGGGCGACGACGAGCAGATCAAGGTCAATCTGGCGGGTGTGCCCGCCGAGGTCGACAAGATCGTCTTCCCGGTCTCCATCTATGACGCCGAGACCCGCCAGCAGTCCTTCGGCCAGGTGCGCAACGCGTTCATCCGCGTGGTCAACCAGGCCGACAACAACGAGCTGGCGCGTTACGACCTGACCGAGGACGCCTCGACGGAGACCGCGATGGTCTTCGGCGAGCTGTACCGCAACGGCGCGGAGTGGAAGTTCCGGGCCATCGGACAGGGGTACGCCTCCGGTCTGCGCGGTATCGCCCAGGACTTCGGCGTCAACGTCTGAGCACCGGCGTCCGAACACCGTTCCCGGCGGAACGGTTCGAACGGTCGGGCGGTTCGAACAGTCGGGCGGTCCGCACCGGCGGACGGTCGGACCGGACGGAGCAGTCCGAACAGAGCGACAACCGTCCGGCGCCGCACCTCTCGTGCGGCGCCGGACGTGCCTCACGCGGCCGGTGGTCGCGCCCCGAGGCGGGTCGGGTACGGGGCGGGGGCCCCGTACCTTCCGGGCCCGCCGAAGGGCCCGGGGGCATCCGACGACGACACAGGTCATTGTGGGGAGGACCAATTCATGGGCGTCACACTCGCCAAGGGAGGCAATGTCTCCCTCTCCAAGGCCGCGCCGAATCTCACCCAGGTACTCATCGGCCTCGGCTGGGACGCGCGCTCCACCACCGGAGCCGACTTCGACCTCGACGCCAGTGCGCTGCTCTGCGGGAACGGCCGCGTACTGGGCGACGAGTACTTCGTCTTCTACAACAACCTCAAGAGCCCCGAGGGCTCCGTGGAGCACACCGGCGACAATCTCACCGGTGATGGTGACGGTGATGACGAATCACTGATCGTGGACCTCACGTTGGTCCCGGCCGCCGTGGACAAGATCATCTTTCCGGTCTCGATCCATGACGCGGAGCAGCGGGGTCAGGCGTTCGGCCAGGTCAGCAATGCTTTTATCCGAGTGGTCAATCAGGCGGACGGCCAGGAACTCGCCCGCTACGACCTGAGTGAGGACGCCTCGACGGAGACCGCGATGATCTTCGGCGAGCTGTATCGCTACGGCGGAGAGTGGAAGTTCCGCGCGGTCGGTCAGGGGTACGCGTCTGGACTGCGGGGGATCGCCCTAGACTTCGGGGTCAATGTCTCGTAAAGCCGCACACGGGGCGGGGGTTGCGCCCCGCCCCGGCCGTGCGGGGCGAACCCTCCCACGGACTGCCCGGGGGACTTCGGGGGACCCCACCTAACAGGATTGGGTAGCAGTGGTTCTGAAAACCTTCGGCTGGTCGTTCGCGGTCACCGCGCTCGGTCTGGTCGCGGCGGTGTTCTACGGCGGCTGGGCCGCCTTGGGGCTCGTGGCGATCCTCTGCATCATGGAGATCTCGCTCTCCTTCGACAACGCGGTGGTCAACGCCGGAATCCTGAAGAAGATGAATGCCTTCTGGCAGAAGATCTTCCTCACCATCGGCATTCTCATCGCCGTCTTCGGTATGCGACTCGTCTTCCCCGTCGTGATCGTCGCCTTTTCGGCCAGCCTCGGCCCGATCGAGGCGGTCGAACTGGCCTTCAACGACAAGGACAAGTACGAGGAGCTGGTCACGGACGCCCATGCGTCCATCGCCGCCTTCGGTGGCATGTTCCTGCTCATGATCTTCCTGGACTTCGTCTTCGAGGACCGCGAGATCAAGTGGCTGGGCTGGCTGGAGCGCCCGCTGGCCAAGCTCGGCAAGGTCGACATGCTGTCGGTCTGCGTCGCCCTGGTCGTGCTGCTGCTGAGCGCGATCTACCTGGCGCCCGAGGCCCACACCCACAGCGGTGCCCAGGACAAGACCGAGACCGTGCTGCTGGCCGGAATCGGCGGTCTGATCACCTATCTCATCGTCGGCGGACTCTCCGGCTACTTCGAGAACAAGCTGGAGGAGTCGGAGGAGCGGGAGCACGAGGCCGAGGAGGCCGCCCGTAAGAGCGGCAAGCAGGTCACCGTCCTCCAGGTCGGCGGCAAGGCAGCCTTCTTCATGTTCCTCTACCTGGAGGTCCTCGACGCGTCGTTCTCCTTCGACGGGGTCATCGGCGCCTTCGCCATCACCAACGACATCGTCCTGATGGCCATCGGCCTCGGTGTCGGCGCGATGTACGTCCGGTCCCTCACGGTCTACCTGGTCCGCGAGGGCACCCTCGACGACTACGTCTATCTGGAGCACGGCGCGCACTACGCCATCGGCGCGCTCGCCGCCCTGCTGCTGATCACCATCCGGTTCGAGATCAACGAGTTCATCACCGGCTCCGTCGGCGTCCTGCTGATCGCCTGGTCCTTCTGGTCCTCGATCCAGCGCAACAGGGCCGTCGCACTGGAGGCCGAAAAGCCCCGGCCACACTCCGGGGCCGGGGTGTGACGACCGGCTGATTGCGGAACTCTCTCTGCGGGGCGGTTCCCGGGGCAACGGGCTCCGGAGCCGCCCCGCGCGGCGCCCGCGCGCCGCGTGACGGCGGGGAGAGCGGGACGGGGGGAACCGACGGACGGTCCGTGGACCACGGCACGGTCCACCGACACACCACTTGGGGGTGGGCGACACATGGCCTTCTGGGACGGTCTCCTGCGGGGCAGGGCGAACCAGTTCGACGTCGGCACCGCCGCGGCGAACACGATCTCACTGACCAAACGACGGCCGACGGTCTCCCTGATCGAACAGGGTGCGGCCAGCGGCCATCTGCGGGTCAATCTCTCCTGGCGGATGCGGACCTCGGACATCGAGGGCCGCTCGCGGCAGAGCGGCCAGCTGCTGCGCCGGCCGCTCCAGCTCTTCAAACCCGAGGTGGTCCAGGCCCATACCCAGGGCATGGTCAATGTCGACCTCGACCTCGGCTGTCTCTACGAGCTGGCCGACGGCACCAAGGGGGTGGTGCAGCCCCTCGGCGGTTTCCTCGGCTCCACCCATGAGGCGCCCTATGTGAAGGGCAGCGGCGACGACCGCTTCGGCTCCGGCTCCGGTGAGACGATCTATGTCAATCTGGATCATCACGAAGAGATCAAGCGGCTGCTCTTCTTCGTCTACATCTACGACCAGACCCCGGCGTTCGACCGGACGCACGCCCTGGTCACCCTCTATCCCAGCAGCGGCCCCCGGGTCGAGGTCGAACTGGACGAACGGGCCCCGCAGGCCCGCTCCTGCGCGGTGTTCAGTCTGGACAACACCAAGGGGAATCTGGTCGTCCGCCGTGAGGTGAAATTCGTCTACGGCTTCCAGGCAGAGCTCGACCGGCTCTACGGATGGGGCCTCCAATGGGGCCGCGGTTACAAGAGCAAGGCGTAGCGGCCCCGGGGCCGTACGGAACCGCCCCGGCCGCCGTCGCCCCGGGACCGGCCATCGGTACGGGTCCGGCGGCGGCCGGTGCTGAGTCGGCGACCGGTCCGGGGACGGCGGGCCGCTCAGGAGCGGACGAACTGCGGACCCATCGGCGGCATCCGGAACTCCCGGCCGGGCGCGGGCGCGCCGGACGGCTGCGGCAGGGGATAGCCGTCGGCGGCGGCCCGGGCTCCGGTCCGGGCGGCGGCGGGTACGGCCGCGGGCGGATGCGCGGGCGGCGGCGGGACCCGTACGCCGCCCTGCGCGGGTGCGGCCGGTGCGGCGGCAGCGGCGGCGGGTACGGCCGGAGGAGCCGCCGCCTGCCCCGGACCGGGCCCGGTCTCCGGCTCGGCCTCGTCCACCGAGATCCCGAACGCGGTCGCAAGACCCACCAGACCGGTCGGATAGCCCTGTGCCACCGCCCGGAACTTCCAGGCGTCCCCGCGCCGGTACAGCTCACCGCAGATGATCGCGTTCTCCTGGCCCGTCTCGGGCCGGACGTCGAAGACCGCGAGCGGTTCGCCGCCCGCGGCCCCGGCGTCGTAGAGCGCGATCCGCAGATCGGTCACCAGCCGGAAGGTGTCGCCGTCCGAGGAGGCGGCGAGCACGATCTGGTCGACGGAGGGGTCGAGCGCCGCGAGATCCGCCTCGACGGTGTCCGTGAGCCGCTCCCCGACGCGCTTCTTCGACAGCCGCCGGACCAGGCCGGACGGGTGCCGGGGCTGGTTGTAGAAGACGAAGTCCTCGTCGGAGCGGACCCGGGCGTCCGCGCCGAGCAGCAGCGCGGAGGCGTCCACGTCGGGGACGCCGGGGCCGGGCGTCCAGCGCAGCACCACCCGTACGGCCGCGGCGTCCAGCGCCACGTTGGAGCCCTTCACCATCGCGTGCGTCATGTCCGCCATCCTGCCTCCCCCGGGGCCGGACGGACAACGCGGGAGCACGGCCGGGCGGGCGGCGCCCGGGCCGAGGGGGGTGGGCCCCGGCGCCGTACACCGGAAGGACGTGCCGGGGTAACCCGGTGTTCATCGGGGCGGGGAACCCGCGCCATGCTGTTCTACGTACTATTACCGGCCACGTCAGTCGGGCAGGCCGCCATCAGTCTCGGGGGAACCACATGCGTCATTTCGGGCAGCTGTCTCCTGCCGTCCGGCAGCGTCTGTTCCACCGGGAGCCCATCGAATTCACCGCGGGCTCCTCGGCCCGGGTGCTCGCCGCCGCCCTCGGGGCCACCCTCTACAGCCCGGCGACCCGGCCCCGGCTCGCCGACGACGTCCTCAAGCAGGCCGGTCACGGTGTGGTCTCGATGGTGGTCTGCCTGGAGGACTCCATCGCCGACTCCGAGGTCCCGGCCGCCGAGGAGAATCTCGTCCGGCAGTTCGCCGAGCTCGACGCCCGGGCGGCGGCCGGGGCCGCGCTGCCGCTGCTCTTCATCCGGGTCCGGGAGCCCGGACAGATCCCCGACCTGGCAAAACGGTTCGGAGAATCGATTCGGCAGCTCTCCGGTTTCGTCCTGCCGAAGTTCACCGAGGAACGCGGTACGCCCTTCCTGGAGGCCCTGACCGCGGCCGAGGCCGCAAGCGGCCACCGCCTCTTCGCCATGCCCGTCCTGGAATCCCCCGAACTGCTGCATCTGGAGACCCGGGCTGGCGCCCTCGCCGGGATCGCCGGCACCGTCGACAAGTACCGCGACCGGGTCCTCGCCCTCCGGCTCGGGGTCACCGACTTCTGCTCCGCCTACGGGCTGCGCCGCTCGCCGGACATGACCGCGTACGACGTCCAGATCGTCGCCTCGGTGATCGCCGACGTCGTCAATGTCCTCGGCCGGGCCGACGGCACCGGCTACACGGTGACCGGCCCCGTCTGGGAGTACTTCCGGCTCCAGGAGCGGATGTTCAAGCCCCAGCTCCGCCGCAGCCCCTTCATGGAGGGCCGGGCCGACGAACTGCGGACCACCTTGATCGAGCACGACCTCGACGGGCTGCTCCGGGAGATCGAACTCGACCGGGCCAACGGGCTCACCGGCAAGACCTGTATCCACCCCTCGCATGTGCTGCCCGTCCACGCGCTCTCGGTCGTCAGCCACGAGGAGTTCTCCGACGCACAGGACATCCTGCGCCCCGAACGGGGCGGCGGCGGGGTGCTGCGTTCCGCGTACACCAACAAGATGAACGAGGTGAAGCCGCACCGCGCCTGGGCCGAACGCACCCTGCTGCGGGCGGCGGCCTTCGGTGTGGCCCGGGAGGACGTCGGTTTCGTGGAGCTGCTCAGGGCCGGGCACGCGGCCTCATGACCGGAGGTACGGCGCCGGGCGCCGCCGCGGCCCCGGCGCGCCCCTTGGCGGTGCCTCTGTGACATCAACGTCATCGAAGCAGACGGCGCCGATGCAGCAGACAGCGCCGACAACGGCGACACCAGCGCGAACGACGGAAGCCACAGTGACGGCAGGGACGGCGGAAACGGCAGTGACGGAGGGAACGGACGCGATGGTGTGGTCGGGACGATGGGTCGCCGAGCGGCTCGGCGTCGGTCTTGAGGGGGACGAGCGGCTGCGGTCCCTGCTCGGCATGGCCCTGCGCCGCAACCCCAAACGGGCCCATCTGCTCGTCTCCAATGTGCTGGGCAAGCACGTTCCCCGGTCCCCGGCCGTCGTCTACGGCGCCGGACACGACCTGGGCGTACGGGTCAGGGAGCTGATCGGCGACCGGGAGGCGGCCCGGGCCGTCGTCCTCGGCTACGCGGAGACCGCGACCGGTCTCGGCCACGCGGTCGCCGACGGGGTGGGCCTCGCGCCCTATCTGCACTCCACCCGCCGCCCGATACCGTCCGTGGCGGCGGCGGGCGGCTTCGAGGAGGCCCACTCCCACCACTCGTCCCACCTCCTGCTGCCCGAGGACCCCGAGCTGCTGGCCCGCCCGGGCCCGCTGGTCCTGGTGGACGACGAGTTCTCCACCGGCAACACGGTCCTCAACACCATCCGGGCCGTCCACGAGAGCTTCCCCCGCGACCACTACGTCGTCGTCGCCCTGGTCGACATGCGTTCCCCGGCCGACCGCGACCGGCTCACCGCCTTCGCCGCCGAGCTGGGCGCCCGGGTCGATCTGATCGCCCTCGCCTCCGGTACGGTCACCCTCCCCGAGGGCGTCCTGGAGAAGGGCCGGGCGCTGGTCGAGAGCTGGTCCGCCCCGGAACCCGGCCCCGCGCCCGCCGCCACCGGTGTCCGGCGGGTGATCCTGCCCTGGCCCGCCGGGCTCCCCGACGGCGGCCGTCACGGCTTCCTCCCGGCCCACCGGGAGACCCTGGACCGCGCCCTGCCCGACCTGGCCGGGGCCGTCGCCGCCGCCCTGCCCGACGCCGTACGCGACACCGGACGGATCCTCGTACTCGGCTTCGAGGAGCTGATGTACGCCCCGCTGCGGCTGGCCGCCGGTCTGGAGAGCGCCGTCGGGGCCGAGGTGCGGTACTCCACCACCACCCGCTCGCCGGTCCTCGCCGTCGACGACCCCGGCTACGCGATCCGCACCAGGATCACCTTCCCCGCCCACGACGACCCCGCCGACGGCCCCGGCGACCGCTACGCCTACAACGTCGCGGGCGCCGGCTTCGACGCGGTCGTCGCCGTGGTGGACTCCACCGCCGACACCCCGGCGCTGTACGCCCCCGGCGGACTGCTCGCGGCGCTCGCCCAGCACACCCCGCACGTCCTGCTGGCCGTGGTGCCCAGCCACGTACCGGCGCCGAGAACCGCTCCCGAAGGGCCCGCCATGCTGTCCGAGCCGCTGCGCGGCCCCGCCTTCTCCTCCTACGACCCCGATGACGTCGGCTGGCTCCTCCAGGACCTCTCCGACGTCGCCCTGGAGGCCCCGACCGAGGAGCGCGAGGAGGCCGTCCAGAGCGGCGGCGCGCACTACGCCGAGTCGCTGCCGGTCGAGTACCAGCCCAGCGCCGACTACCAGCGCCTCTTCCAGCGTGCCCTGGACGACTCCGCCGCCCGGATCGCCCGCGCGGTCGGCACCGTCACCGAGACCGTGCTCGCCGAGCGCTCCCCGCGCCCCGTGCTGGTCTCCCTGGCCAGGGCCGGTACCCCCGTCGGCGTACTGATGCGGCGCTGGGCCCGGCGGCGGCACGGCCTCGACCTGCCGCACTACGCGGTCTCCATCGTCCGCGGCCGGGGCATCGACGCCAACGCCCTGCGCTGGCTCCGCGACCACCACGACCCGGCCGATGCCGTCTTCGTCGACGGCTGGACCGGCAAGGGCGCCATCACCCGGGAGCTGGCCGCCGCGATCGCCGGATTCGACGGCTTCGACCCCCGGATCGCGGTCCTCGCCGACCCCGGCGGCTGTGTCTCCACCTACGGCACCCGGGAGGACTTCCTGATCCCCTCGGCCTGTCTCAACTCCACCGTCTCCGGGCTGATATCGCGGACCGTGCTCCGGGCCGACCTGGTCGGCCCGGACGACTACCACGGCGCCAAGTTCTACCGCGAACTCCTGGACGCCGATGTCTCCCGGCACTTCGTCGACACCGTCGCGGCCCGCTTCGACGAGGTCGCCGGGGCCGTCGACACCGAGGTCAAGGAGCTGCTGGCGACCGACCGCACCCCCACCTGGGAGGGCTGGGCGGCCGTGGAGCGGATCAGCCGCGAATACGGCATCGACGATGTCAACCTGGTCAAGCCGGGCGTCGGCGAGACCACCCGGGTCCTGCTGCGCCGCGTCCCGTGGAAGATCCTCGCCCGGGCCGGGGCGGGAGCCGATCTCGACCACGTCCGGCTGCTGGCCGAGCAGCGGGGGGTGCCCGTCGAGGAGGTCGGCGAGCTGCCGTACAGCTGTGTCGGGCTGATCCACCCCCGCTACACCCGGGGCGCCACCGGTGCCGACGGCAAGGCGGTGACCGCGCCGTGACCACCGGCTCCCGCGCCGTCCGGCTGGTCGCCAGCGACCTGGACCGTACGCTGATCTACTCCGCCGCCGCCCTCGGACTCGACGGGCCCGACGCGCTCGCGCCCCGGCTCCTGTGTCTGGAGGTCTACCAGTCGAAGCCGCTCTCGTACGTCACCGAGACCGCGGCCGGACTGCTGGCCAGGCTCGCCGCCGAGACCGTCTTCGTCCCCAGCACCACCCGCACCCGGGAGCAGTACGGCCGGATCCGGCTGCCCGGACCGCCGCCCGCGTACGCGGTCTGCGCCAATGGCGGCCATCTGCTGGTCGACGGCGTCTCCGACCCGTCCTGGCGGCGGGCGGTCGCCGCCAGGATCACCGACGAGTGCGCGTCGCTCGCCGAGGTCCGCGGCCATCTGCTGGCCGCCGCCGACCCGGCCTGGCTGCTGAAGGAGCGGATCGCCGAGGACCTCTTCGCCTACCTCGTGGTCGACCGGGCTCAGTTGCCGGACGGCTGGGTCGGGGAGCTGGCCGACTGGGCCGGTCCGCGCGGCTGGACGGTCTCCCTCCAGGGGCGGAAGATCTACGCCGTCCCCAGGCCGCTCACCAAGAGCGCGGCCGTACAGGAGGTGGCCCGGCGGACCGGGGCCACCGAGATCCTGGCCGCCGGTGACTCCCTGCTGGACGCGGATCTGCTGCTGGCGGCCGACCGGGCCTGGCGGCCCGGCCACGGCGAACTCGCCGACAGCGGCTGGACCGGACCGAAGGTGGAGGCGCTGGCCGAGACCGGGGTGGCGGCGGGGGAGGAGATCCTCCGCAGGTTCCTGGCGCCGTAGCGTCTCCGCCCGTACGGAGAGCCGAAAGGGGCCGCTCCCCTCGGGAGCGGCCCCTTCGCCATGACCGGCGTACCGGCTCAGGCCCGGCGGCTGCCCGAACCCGACTTCATCATCCGCACCACGAAGAAGCCGATCACCGCGAGCACCGCGAAGACCAGGACGACCTTGGAGTACGTGGAGACGTACCCCGTCACGGACTCCCAGTTCTCGCCCAGCAGATATCCGGCCATCACGAAGATGGTGTTCCAGATCGCGCTGCCGATCGTGGTCAGGACCAGGAACAGCGGGACGGACATCCGCTCCACCCCGGCCGGGACCGAGATCAGCGACCGGAAGATCGGGATCATCCGGCCGAAGAACACCGCCTTCGGACCGTGCTTGGCGAACCACGCCTCCGTCTTCTCGATGTCCGAGATCTTCAGCAGCGGCAGCTTGGAGGCGATCGCGATCGTCCGGTCGCGCCCCAGCGCCGCCCCGACGCCGTACAGCGCCCAGGCGCCGACGACCGAACCGACCGTGGTCCAGATCAGGGCGGCTATCAGATTCATCTGACCGGTACTGGCGGCGAAGCCCGCCAGCGGCAGGATGACCTCACTCGGCAGCGGCGGGAAGAGGTTCTCCAGGGCGATGGCGATACCCGCGCCAGGGGCGCCGAGGGTGTCCATGAGGCTGTTGATCCAGCCCGGGGCACTGCTCTCCAGCGGCTCGGCGGCGTTCACGATCATGGGGTCCATGCCTTCAAGGTAATGACCCCGAGCTGAAGGGAGACTGAAGCCTCCCTCACACTGACCTGCGGTTTACCGCAGTGTGCCGATCGGATGCGACGCATAGGTTGATCGGACGGAAGCGGTCGCCGGGAAAGACGGGGACGGGAGGGTGGGCGGAGACGTGAAAGATCATACCGGCTCGGGGGACCCGGGGGCGGTGAGGGCCGGTGCCGGAAGCCCGGAAACCCGGGATGTCCAGCGCATTCACGATGCCCGTGATTCCGGTCATATCGGAACTTCCACCGGCTTTCCGGGCGGCCCGCGGGCCCTGCGGCACCTCGCCCTCCGGGGCGTCCGGTCCACGGCCGGCCTGGCGGCCGGAGCCGTCACCGCCGTCGCCGTGCTGCTCGCCGCCCTCCCCGCCGGACTGGTCCTCCTCGCCGTACTCGCCGTACCCCGGGCCCGCCTGGCCGTCCGGGCGGCGCTCACCGCCCCCGCCCTCCTGATCACCCGGGTCGAGCTGGGCCGACTCGACCGGTTCTGCGGAATCCGGCCACCGGCGGACTTCCCGCCGGAACGGGCACTGCGGTACGCCGCGTACCGCCTGCCCCTCGGACTGCTCGGCGGGGTGATCACCGGACTGATGGGGGTCGGACTGTTCTGGTTCTCCGTCGGCGTCCTCGGCTGGCTGGTGATGCCCATCGACTATCCGCTGGAGGTCGTGGCGACCGGGGCGCTCGGCGCGTTTCTGCTGGTCCTCACGGCCCAGGGCGTCTACGGCACCGTACTGCTGGAGGAACGGCTGGCCCGCCATGTCCTCGGGGCGCCGCCGCACGAGGCCCTGAGACGGCGGATCGACCAGCTCGCCACCAGCCGCTCCGACGTCGTCGACGCCGTCGACGAGGAGCGCCGCCGGATCGAACGCGATCTCCACGACGGCGTACAGCAGCGTCTTGTCGCCCTCGGGATGCTGCTGGGCCGGGCCCGCCGGGGCGACGACCCCGACCGCACCGACCGCCTCCTGAAGCAGGCGCTGGAGGAGAACCGGCGGGCACTCGCCGAACTGCGCGAGGTGGCCTGGCGGGTCCACCCGGCCGTACTGGACGAGGCCGGACTCCTGGTGGCGCTGGAGAGCATCGCCGAACGCACGCCGCTCCCCGTCGACCTCGGCTACGACGACGACTGCGACCCGCCCGGACGGCGGGCCGCGACGGTCGCGTACTACGTCGTCTCCGAGGCCGTCACCAATGTCGTCAAACACGCCGGGGCCACCACGATCACCGTCCGCGTCCGCCGGGACGCGGACCGGCTGCGGCTCACCGTCGAGGACCACGGCCGGGGCGGCGCCGACCCGGCGGGCGGCGGACTGACCGGTCTCGCCCGCCGGGTCGCCGCCCTCGACGGCCGGTTCGCGGTCCTCAGCCCGCCCGGCGGACCCACCACCATCACCGCGGAGTTGCCGTGCGCATAGTCGTCGCCGAGGATTCGACCCTGCTGCGGGAGGGGCTCGTACGGCTCCTCGCCGAGGAGGGCCATGAGATCGCCGCCGCCGTCGGCGACGGCGAGGCGCTGATCGCGGCGGTCGCGGCCGGGCCGCCGCCGGACGTGGTGGTCGCCGACGTCCGGATGCCCCCGACCCACACCGACGAGGGCCTGCGCGCCGTCCTGGAGATCCGCCGCCGGTGGCCCGGCGTCGGGGTCCTGGTGCTGTCGCAGTACGTGGAGCGCCGGTACGCCAACGAACTGCTGAGCGGCGAGACCCGGGGCGTCGGCTATCTGCTCAAGGACCGGGTCGTCGAGATCGACGAGTTCCTGGACGCGCTGGACCGGGTGGCCCGGGGCTATGCCGCCTTCGACCCGGAGGTCGTCCGGCGGCTGCTCGCCCGCAGCAGCCGGACCGATCCACTGGCCCGGCTGACGGCCCGGGAACGGGACGTCCTCGCCGAGATGGCCCAGGGGCACGCCAACGGCGCGATCGCCGATCGGCTCCACGTCTCGCAGAGCGCGGTCGAGAAACACATCAACGCGATCTTCGACAAGCTGGAGCTGACCCGGACATCGGGCTACTCGCGCCGGGTGATGGCCGTCCTGCGGTTCCTGGGGAGCTGAGCCCGGGGCCGGGGCCCCCGAGGGTCAGCCGCAGCAGCCACCACCGCAGCAGCCACCGCCACCGCCGCCTCCGGAGGGCGCGGGGGCGGCCCCGGCGGCCGTACCGCCGACGGCGACGGCGGAGAGCAGCTTGACCGTGTCGGCATGCCCCTCCGGGCAGTCGGCGGGCTCGCCGGAGCGGGCCATCGGGCGGTCCACCTCGAAGGTGTCGTCACAGGTGCGGCAGCGGAACTCGTAGCGCGGCATGGACCCAGGCTACGCGCCGCCACCCGATTCGTGGACACCTGTGGAAACCGCCGACCCCCGGGCCCGCGCGGCCCGTTCCTCGGCCTCCGCCTCCCGGGGATGCCGGGCCTTCCAGTACGGGTTGTCGTGCGGCAGGGTCGAGCTGATCCGGCCGTACATCCCGAAGAACATCAGCAGCAGCCCGACGACAAAGCTGAACAACACGTTCTGGATCTTGAACGCGAAGGGGTTGAAGTCGGTGTCCAGCAGCGCCAGGTTGATGAACCCGCTGGCGATGAAGAGGACCCCGAGCACCATGTTCAGCGTCGAGGCGAAGTTGCCGCCCCTGACCATCCCGAAGAGGAGCAGCGCTCCGGCGCAGATCGACAGCACGCTCAGCGCGCCGTTGGTGTTGAGCCCGGCGACGGTGGCGCCCTCGGTATTGAAGAAGCCGATCTTGTCGATCAGCCCCAGAATCCCGAAGACGAGCAGAAAGGCACCCATCACGCCCGCGCCGATCCGATAGACCCGGCTCAGCCGGTGATCGACGGGCAGATGCTCGTCCAGCACGGTCCGCGGACGGCTCCGCCGCTGGTGGGAGGGGCTTTTGCGGGGCAGTGCGTGTGCGGCCATCGTCGGCCTCCTCGGGTACGGGACGCGTACTCGTACCTCCCAGCATCCGCCCGCGACGCGATCCCTTCAAACGCACGGCTCAACGCACGGGCCAGACGCACGGCCCCGGCGGGGGCCCGGTCCCTTCCGTACGGGCCCTACTGCTGGGCCCGCTCCTCGCGGATCTGGTCCACGACCCGGGCGGCGGTCCGCCGGACCGCCTCCGTCTCGGTCAGAAAGCGCCAGTAGTCCGGATGACGGCCCTCCAGCGACTCCACCGCGCGGTCGAGCCGGGCCACGGCGTCGTCCAGCGGCCGGGCGTGCCGGGGGTCGGGCCGGTCCCGCCCGGTCATGGCGAGCCGCTGCGCGTCCCGGATCGCGAACCGGGTGCGGTCGATCTCCGGCCGCTGGTCCGCCGCGACGGCGTCCAGCCTGGTCAGCCGGTCACGGGCGGCGGAGACCGCCTCGTCGGTGGTGTTCAGCAGGGCCCGGACGGTGCCCAGCAGGGCCGTGACATCGGCCCAGCGCTGTTCGTCCCGGGCGGTGGCGGCCTCGGCCAGCCGCCGCTCCGCCAGCCGGACATCGGCCGCGGCCTGCTCCGGCACCGGCTGGAGGTCCTGCCAGCAGGCGGCGGAGTAGCGGCGGCGCAACTCGCTCAGTACCGGCTCCACGCCCTCGGCCCGGGTGGTCAGGGCCTGGGCCCGGGTCCGCAGGGACACCAGCCGCTTGTCGATGTCGGCGGCGAGGGCGGGCAGCCGCTCTGCCTCGGCACGTACCGCCTCCGCCTCCCGCAGCACCTGATCGGCCCGGTGCAGGGTCTCGCTCACCCCGTGCCGGCCCGCGCCCTGGTTGAGCTTGGTCAGCTCGGGGGCCAGCCGCGCCAGCCGGGCGGCGAGATCGTCCGCCCGCATCCCCGAGCCGCGTACGGCGTCCAGCGCGTTGCTGGCGGCGAGCAGGGCGGCCCTGGCCCGCTCCACGGCGGGCACCAGCCGGGCGAGCTGGGTCTCGGCCTTGTCGAGCAGCGGCCCGAGCCCCTCCCCGAACCGGTCCAGCTCCCCCTTGACCGCGACCAGCTCGTCCCTGGCCCGGTCCAGCTCGGTCCTGGCCCGGGCGGCGACGGAGGTGTCGAGATCGTCCCGGTCGAGATCATGGGTGTCGACGGCGGTGATGTAACGCCCGCTGGCCTCGTCGATCCGCCGCCCGATGGCGGCGAACCCCTCGACCGCCCGCCGGGTCGACGGCGAATCGTCGACGGCGGTGATCGTCTCGATGGAGATCCGCAGATCGCGCTGGGCGCTGTCCAGCTCGTAGAAGGCCGCGGCCGCGGCGTCCTTCGCGGCCTGCGCGCCGGCCCGGACGCTCTCGCCGCGCCCGCCGAACCAGCGCCGGGTCCCCCCGCCGGCGAAGGCCCCCGACACGGCGGCGGAGAGCAGGGGTACGGGCAGTGACACCAGCCGGAGTACGTCCCCGACGCCGACGGCCCACATCGCCGCCGCTGCCCGCAACCGCGTGTGTGTCGCCGTCACATCCCTCTCCCGTGCCGCGTCGCCGTATCCGGACCATTGTCCCATCCGGTACGGACGCGTACACGGGCCGTTCGGTTACCCGGCGACGCGTACCGTCACATTCCCGTTCTCGTTGGTCGCCCGGACCACGCGCGGACTGCCGGCGTCCTCGGCCACCTCCACCTTCCGCGACCCGTTGTCGGACCGCGCGGTGACCGCGTACGGCGCCCGGTCGGCGGCCAGCTCGACCACCACGTCGCCGTTGTCGCTACTGGCCTCCAACTGGTCGGCCGCGCCCTTCATCCGTACCTTGAGATCGCCGTTGTCGGTCTCGGCCCAGACCTTCCGGGCCGACACCCCCTCGGCCCGTACGTTGCCGTTGTCCGAGGTGATCCGCAGCTCGCCGGTGGTGTCCCGGACGACCACATCGCCGTTGTCGGTGGAGAGGTCCAGCTTCCCGGTGAACCCGGAGGCGGTCACCTTCCCGTTGTCGCTCTTGACGGTCACGGCGATATCCCGGGGCACTTCCACGGTGTGCCGCGCCTCGCAGTTCCCGACCCCGCCGCACCCCGTCCGCAGGGTCAGCCGCCCGTCCTCCATCCGCCACACCGGATCGGGCCCGTCCCCGAACAGCTCCCACCCGTCGACCTGCCGGGACACCTTCACCTCGGTGACATCGGCCGGTACCAGCGTCACATCGGAGTCGTCGACGTCCACGGTGAGTACGTCCCCGGCGAAGGCGAACGCCTTCCGCTCCACCTCGGCGTCCCCGGCGTCCGCGGTCCCGCACCCCACGAGCCCGGCCATCGCCGCACCCCCGACCCCGATCGCCACGATGCCCCGGATGGTACGGCCGTTCATAAGAAGTCCCTTTCCCCTGCCCGCCCCGCTGACGTTTCTCCAAGCTAGGCCGACCGCCCCGCCCGCTCGATCCGGTGACCCACCCGATCCGTGGTGGGGCTGTCCCCCGTAAGCCCGGCGCCACCCCGGGAACGGGTTTGCGACCGGCCCCGGTGGGCCATGTAGGCTGGTGGCTCATCCACGGGTGCGTAGCTCAGGGGTAGAGCGCTGCTCTTACAAAGCAGATGTCGGCGGTTCGAAACCGTCCGCGCCCACCGGTAAGCGAGTACGGCGAAGGCCCGGTCCGACGACGCGATGTCGTCGGACCGGGCCTTCGCCGTGTGCCGAGCCCCTGTCGGAGCCCCTGCCGTGGCTCAGCGGAAGAGGGTGGAGATCTTCTCGCCGAGCGAGGTCAGCTCCGTCACCGTGGGGAGGGCCGCGCAGATGCCCAGCCAGAGGGACTTCAGGACCGTCTTCTTCGGGGTCTCGGCCGAGAGTTCGGCCGAGAGCGCGTCGAAGTACTCCGCCGCCTCCTCGTTCTGCGACTCGGCCACGATCTCCCCGACGCGCCGCAGGGCGTCCGCCACGTCCGGCCCGTGGTCGGACCGTACCCGGTTCAGCGAGTTGATCAGCACGCTCTTGTTGATGACCGTCGCGCCGTCGCCGATATTGCTGAAACTGTCCCCCATGACTTTGTCCCCCATGATCTTGTCGCCGCCGACGATGTCACCCGCGTGATCGTATTCGGTCATGCTTCCTTCGGCTTTCTTCCGGGTATGTCGATCAGCCTCTGAACTTCTTGTCACCCATGATCTTGTTGCCCATGGTCTTGTCCCCCATGACTTTGTCGCCGTGAACGGTATCGCCCATCTTGAAATTATTGACCGTCTGCTGGAATGTGACCGACGGGTCGTTGATCGCCGCCATGATCTTTCCGGCGATATCGGCGATTACTTTCGGGTCGTCGTTCACCAGGGCGGTATGCGGATCGCCCGCCGTCTCGATCACCAGACCGTAGTAGGTCCTCCGGCGGGTGATCTGGACGATCCGGTATCCGGCGAACCCCGTCGCGACCACGGCTGCCAGCCCGACCACCACACCGGCCTGGGCGGACGCCGCATCGGCCACCGCGGAGCCGATCCAGAGCGCGATCGCCAGAGCGAGTGCCTTGGCGGCCGGCCACACCAGGTAACGCAGTCGGATGGTCCACTCCACCGAACTCACACGGGCCACGCTCTGCAGCGGGTAGAACGAGGAGCCGATTGTCAGGATCTGCCGGCTCACGGAGACATCGATAGGTGAGCTTTTGCTCATGGTTTCTCCCCCGATGGTGCTTGTTCCCGCACCCTGAAATCACTTCCCGGGCCCGGGTCGACAGGTGTCCGCATGGCGAGGCAAGGAAATTGTGTTCCTGCTGAATGAGTTCGATCGGCCGGTTGTGCGGACTCCGGCGGGCAGGTGAATCGTAGGTGAAGGGATGTCTGGCGGCGGATGGCCGTCGGCTCGTGGCGGACGGCGCCGGGGGTAGCGGCGGCGGAGTCGTTGACCAAATCGATGCCGACCGGGTCGGCCGGTTCTCATGGGTGAAGCCGCCGATCGGTGCTGACCGGTACGCGCGCACCGAAAAATCCGGTCATCCCCTTTCACCTGCGGGGAGATGGAACGGTCGGCTATGGGCTGCTTATTCGGGTTCGGTCACTTTCGATAGTGATGCCGGTTGTCCGAGGGGGTCCGACCGGACGCCCGCCGCTGCCGCCGTCCGCCTTCGAGCGCAGCAAGACTCCTCCGAACGCCGCCCCGGAACCGTCGCCGGTGTACGAGACGACCTCGGGGAACATCCCGTTCCCCGGCGGCCGGTGACTACGGCGGTATGCGCAGTTCTCCCGGCAGGCCGACGAGGCGGACCGCAGTCGATCGGCCGAGACGCATCGGACGGGTGGCGCGATCCGTGCGCCCCTCGAACAAACGGGCTGCGCCTAGGATCGGGCGGATGGGTAAGAAGATCGAACTCACGGATCAGTTAATCGAGTTGGAGACCCGGGCCTGGGCGGAGATCCGGGACGGGGCGCTGACCCTGGCGACCGCGGAGGTCGTGCAGGCCGCCATCACCGCGCACGCCGAGGCCAGTGGGCAGAGCCGGCAGGCGGTCGAGCAGGCGCTCAAGGGGCGGGTGCGGGGGACGGAAGTGGGGGAGGCGGCGGAGTGACCGGGCGGCCGAACATGTGATGAATGGACGGCAGTTGAGGGGTTTCGTCACTCACATGGAGTACCCCTAATGGGTGAGTGCCCGTGGCCCGCGCGGAAGCGGTTCGTTGCCAGATGGGGGCAGGGCGTATCCGCCGGGAGCGTGCGGAGGGGCCCGTCGCCCCGGTGAGGGCGACGGGCCGGGAACCGCGGAAGGGATGGGGGGACGGTGGGTTACTTCGTGCCGCGGAGCCGTGCCCACGCCCCGGACCAGGTGGCCGCGGGGAGCAGGGTCAGGCGGAGGCCGAGGGTCATGGCGAGGGCGAGCAGCAGCGCCGGGACCGGTGGCTGGTCGCCGACCGTGAGCAGGACCGCCAGGGTGCCCGGGCCGGTGGAGGCGAGGGCCGCCTCGGTGGGGGCCCGGAGGGTGAAGGGGCGGTCGGGGTCCGGGGGCGGCGGCGGGGTGCCGCGGTCCTCGGCGGGGGGCGGGTGGGGGAGAGGACGGCCCGCGGGAGACCGCGGGTCCTCGGGGGGTTGCGCCATGGCGACCTCCGGAGAAAAGGGGAGGCGTCGCGCGGGCTCGCCGGATCCTGCCAAGACGAGACGAGCCGCGCGGCGCCGGTCCCGGACCAGTGCGTCGCCATCGCTAACGGGGCGCGCTCCCCGGGGGGTGCGCTCCTCCACTTGGATGAATGAATCCCGTCCGCTGACGTGTTGACGCGTGATGTTGACGATCGCCTGACCGAGGGATCACCCGGGGATAGCGTCGGGGTGAAAGAGGGAGGTGGTCCCATGGGGTCGTGGGACGCGGATGGTCCGGGAGTGCTGGAGCTGCCGTCCGGACGGCTGGTACGGGGCCGGGGGCTGCGCAGGCCCCGGCCCGAGGGGCCCGTGCCCGAGCTGGGTGTGTATCTGCTGGGTGAGCGGCCGCCCGCCGTGGAGTGGGAGAGCGACTGGATCCGCTGGCCGGACTTCCGGCTGCCGGCCGACCGGGAGCGGGCCGCGGCCGTGCTGCGGCGGACCTGGGAGCGGTGCGCGGGGGAGCGGGTCGAGGTGGCGTGCGGCGGCGGCCGGGGCCGTACGGGGACGGCGCTGGCCTGTCTGGCCGTACTGGACGGGGTGCCCGCGGCCGAGGCCGTCGCCTACGTCCGGGCGCGGTACGACCGGCGGGCTGTCGAGACGCCCTGGCAGAAGCGTTACGTTCGACGGTTCGGGCCGGGCTGACGGCGGCACCGGGCCCGGTGCCGCCGTCAGCCCCGGGCCCGTTGTCGGTGGGCGGGGGCACACTGGAGGCATGTGCCGCAGTATCAAGACGCTTCGACCGCCCGCCCTGCCCGAAGAGGCCACCGAGGAGGACATGCGCGCCGCCGCCCTCCAGTACGTACGGAAGGTCTCCGGCTTCCGGGCCCCCGCCGCGCACAATCAGGAGGTCTTCGACCGGGCCGTGGACGAGATAGCTGAGGCGACCGCCCGGCTGCTCGACGGGCTGGTGATCAAGGGGAGGGCGTAGCCGCGGCCCTCGCGGGCGGACCGGGTCGCGGTCCGTCGCGCCCGATCACGTCGCACCGGTGCTGATCGGGCGTGTGCCGTCAGGCCGGTTCGGTGGCCGGCTGCGGGGCCGGGCGGCGGCGCATCACATACGCCGCCAGCGCGCCCGCGCCGAACAGGGCGAAGACCGAGACCGCCGCGCCCACCCAGCTGGCGCCCAGCCACTGGCCGCCGAAGTAGCCGAGGCCGACGCTGTAACCCGCCCAGATCACTCCGGCGAGGGCGGACCACGGCAGGAACTCCCGGACCCGGCGGCGGGCGGCGCCCGCGCCGAGGGAGACGACCGAGCGGCCCGCCGGGGCGAACCGGGCGATCACCACCAGGGCGCCGCCGCCCCGGGCGAGGGTCGAACCGAGTCTGTCCTGTGCCTTGGTGAGCCTGCGGGAGCGGGCGATGGCCCGGTCGAAGCGGTCTCCGCCGCGCCGGGCGAGCCGGTAGGCGAAGAGGTCGCCCAGGACCGAGGCGGTCGCGGCGCAGAGGATGAGGATCAGCAGGGACGGCACCTCGCGGGGCACCTGGCCGGTGACGGTGGTCGAGCCCGCCGCGGCGGCCGTCGCGGCCGTGATCACCAGTACGCCGCTCGGCAGGACCGGCAAGAAGACGTCGAGCAGCACGGAGAGCGCCACGACGGCATAGATCCAAGGGCTGCCGACCAGCGGCCCCAGACTCTCCAGCACTGTTTACTCTCCCCGTTGCCCCATGTGATGACAGTGCTGTGTCGGTCTGGTCGGTCTGTGTTCAGGTGACGATGGCACTGACAGCTGTACAGCGTACGCGCGGTGTCCACCGGAAGTTCGTCCTGGGCGGCGGATGTTGTGATCATCACCTTGGCTGCCGGTGAGTCCGTCGTCTCCGTCCGCGCCCGGGAAACCCCCAAAACCGTCCGGACGGCTCGACGTTACTCGGCCGCGCAGACCACGGGTAACGCCCGAACCCTCCAAAGAGGGGCCGGGCGCTCCGTTGTGTATCGACACATACCTGATGGGTGATGCGTCGGTTGTCGCCGCCGGTGCGGCGGATCAGCAGGTCGGCGGCGGTGTCGGTATCGGCGTCAGTGGCTCGTGCCGGCCTCGGCGCGCGGCCGTGGCCGGTCCTCGGCGCCGGCCGGGCCGCGGCCGAACGCCGTGTCGAGCGCCAGCGCGCCGGGGCCGGTGAAGACCAGCAGCAGGAAGGCCCAGCAGAACATGGCCGACGCCTCGCCCATGTTCTCCATCGGGAACAGGCCCTCGGGCTGGTGGACCTTGAAGTACGCGTACGCCATCGAGCCCGAGGAGACGAACGCGGCCGAGCGGGTGCCCACGCCCAGCATCACCAGGCCGCCGCCGACCAGCTGGATCACCGCCGCGTACCAGCCCGGCCAGGTGCCGGCCTCGGCCGTCGCGTTGTCGGGCACGCCCAGCAGCCCGAAGAGGCTGGCGGCGCCGTGGCAGGCGAAGAGCAGGCCGACCACGATCCGGAAGGCGCCGATGGCATAGGGCTGATAGCGGGTGAGGGTCCGGGTGACGTCGGTGCTGGTGGTCATGTGGGGGCTCCTGAGTGGTGGGGGGAGCGGAGGGGACGGTCTCGGCCCCGGGTGTTCGTCCCGGACGGGACGCTGTCACAAGTTAGGTACCCCTTATGGATGCTTGCAAGTTCAAGTAACGGTTCGAGGGTGATTTTCATGCGACTTTCATCGAGCGCCCCGAGCCCCCGTGCGCCGGTGTGCGGCCCACGCGCCGGTAGCGGCGCGCGCCCGGCGCGCACATAGGGTTGGCGCGTGCTGCTGACGGTCGGTGTCCCCTTCGGCGCGGTGCTCGCCGTACTGCTCGCCGCGGCCGCGACCGTGGCCGCCGTCGCCCATCTCGGACGCTCCCGGGAGATCGTCGTCGCGGGCGTCAGGGCCGCGGCCCAGCTCGCGGCGGTCTCCCTGGTCATCGGCTGGGTGGTGCGCGCGCTGCCGCTGCTCTTCGGCTTCGTCCTGCTGATGTACGCGGTCGCCGTCCGGACCGCCGGGCGGCGGCTGACCCGCAACACGACCTGGTGGTGGGCCGCCCTGCCGATCGCGGCCGCGGTGTTCCCGGTCGTCGCGGCGCTGCTGCTGACCGGTCTCGTACCGCTGAAGGGGATCGCCCTGGTCCCGGTCGCCGGGATCCTGATCGGCGGCGCCCTCACGGCGACCGTGCTGGCCGGGCGGCGGGCCCTGGACGAGCTGCGGCAACGGCGCGGGGAGGTCGAGGCGGGTCTCGCGCTCGGGCTGCCGGAACGGGACGCCCGGCTGGAGGTGGCCCGCCCGGCCGCGGCGGACGCCCTGCTGCCGGGCCTCGACCAGACCCGTACGGTCGGTCTGGTCACCCTGCCCGGGGCATTCGTCGGGATGCTGCTGGGCGGCGCCTCCCCGCTGCTCGCCGGGGCCGTACAGCTCTTCGTGCTGGTCGCGCTGATGGCGGTCCAGGCGGTGGCCGTCGCGGTGGTCCTGGAGCTGGTGGCCCGGGGGCGGCTGCACCGGACCGGCTGCGACGGCCCTTCCGACCGGCACTGACCGGCACTGAGCGGTTCTGGCCGGCTCCGGCCCACTCCGATGGGCTACCCTGGGCGGAGCAGAAGGGGAGTAGCTCTTCGCCGGAACGTCGACATACTGCCGCATCAGGGTCCTGGGGCCCCGGTCCGGCCGGCGCCCGGAGGCGGCGGACCGTGTCATCGGTCCGGTCCGCCAGCGAGACCTTCGGCCGCAGTGTCCTATTGACGCTGCCGTGCCGAAGCGACCCCTTTTCCGGGTGAGCGGATTCCCCGAGGATCCCGGTCCCGCGGTCTCTCGGTACGGGCAGCCCGACCGACAGAGGAACCCATTCCGTGATCAGCTTCACCGTCATGGCGATCACCTTCGGCGTCGTCTTCCTGGCCGAACTCCCCGACAAGACAGCCCTGGCCGGGCTGATGCTCGGCACCCGCTACCGCGCCTCCTACGTCTTCGCGGGGGTCGCGGCGGCCTTCGCCGTCCATGTCGCGCTCGCGATCGCCGCGGGCAGTGTGCTCACCCTGCTGCCGCACCGGCTGGTGCAAGGCGTGGTGGGCGCGCTCTTCCTGGGCGGCGCGCTGATTCTGCTCTTCCGCAAGGCGGACGGCGACGAGGAGGGCATCAAGCAGCCCGAGGACCAGTCCTTCTGGAAGGTGTCGGGCGCCGGGTTCATGCTGATCCTGGTCGCCGAGTTCGGTGACCTGACGCAGATCATGACCGCGAATCTGGCCGCGCGGTACGACAATCCGATCTCGGTGGGGCTCGGGGCCGTTCTGGCGCTGTGGGCCGTGGCCGGTATCGGGATCCTCGGTGGCCGGACCCTGATGAAGTACGTACCGCTGCGGCTGATCACCAAGATCGCGGCGGCGCTGATGCTGGCCCTGGCGGGGTTCAGCTTCTACGAGGCGATCACGGGCTGACCGGGGCCCGAAGCCCAGGCGGCCCGAGACCACCGGTGGCCGGGCGGTGCGGCGCCCCGGGCGGCCCGAAGCCCCGGCAGTCCGGCACCCCGGACAGCTCGGCGGTCCGGCGCCCCGGCGGCCGGCCGCGGCCAGGGCCGGGGTGGGCGCGGGAAAGGGGGCGTACGGAACATTCTCCGTACGCCCCCTTCGGCTGGGCGGCACCCCCGCCCGAAGGCGGAGGCGAGGGCGCTCCGGGCGCGTCAGACCAGGGCGAGCCGGATCCGGCCGTCGGCCTCGGCGGTCACGGTCAGCCCGGTCAGATCGGCCACATGCAGGTCGGGTCCGCACGACAGGGCGCGCGGCCCGACCCCGACGACCCGCATCCCGGCGGCGCGACCGGCCGCTATCCCCGCCTCGGAGTCCTCGAAGACGACACAGTCGGCGGGGGCGAAGCCCAGCTCGGCGGCGCCCTTGAGGAAGCCCTCGGGGTCGGGCTTGCTGGCGCTCACGGACTCGGCCGTGACCCGGACGGACGGCAGCCGCAGTCCGGCCGCGGCCATCCGGGCCGTCGAGAGCGCCACGTCGGCCGAGGTCACCAGTGCGTGCGGCAGATTCGCCAGGGCGGCGAGGAAGGCGGGCGCGCCGGGCACGGGCACGACCCCCTCCATATCGGCGGTCTCCCGGGCCAGCATCACCGCGTTGTCCGCGTGGTTCTCGGCCATCGGCCGGTGGGGCAGCAGTTCGGCCATCGTGGCGTACCCCTGACGGCCGTGGACGACCTTCATCGTCGCCTCGGGGTCGAGGCCGTGCTCCACGGCCCAGCTCCGCCAGACGCGTTCGACGACGGCGTCCGAGTTGACGAGGGTGCCGTCCATGTCGAGGAGAAGGGCTCGGGCGGTGAGGGCGGTGGCCTGCATGGGCGTACTCCTGGCGCGGCATGGGCAGGCGCCGGGCCGGCCTGGCGGCGCGGCGGCGCGCTGCGGGGCGTACATGGATTCCGCGTGCGCCGGACGGGGCGCGGCGCCGGGTGGCGTATCCGGGCCGTCGGTGTCCGGTTCCGCGCGGTGCGCGTCGGCGGTCGGTGCGGCGGGCTGCCGCACCGGGCGGAAACAAGCGGCTCCGCCCACCGGTCAGGGAGACGGGCGGAGCCACTTTGTTCAATCATGGTACAAAGCGCTGGCCGAAAGTGCCACCCCCGGCCGGTTCGACGGGCCGCGACGGAGTATTCGCCCCACTATGGGATGGCGGGAACACGACCGGGCCCGACGCCGGGCGTACGGCTCCCGCCAGGATCCACGAGGCGCGCCCCGGGCCTCGGCGGTGGGTCCCGGACGGCGAGGAGGCCCGGATGGCACAGCAGCAGCCGCGGACGTATGCCGGGGACCCGGCGCCCGGCGAGGGGCAGGACCGGCGCGGCGTCCTGCTGGCCATCGGCGCGCTGCTGCTCGGCATGCTGCTCGCCGCCCTCGACCAGACCATCGTCTCCACGGCGCTGCCCACCATCGTCAGCGAGCTGGGCGGACTCGAACACCTCTCCTGGGTCGTCACGGCCTATCTGCTGGCGTCCACCGCCGCCACCCCCCTCTGGGGCAAGCTCGGCGACCAGTACGGGCGGAAGAAGCTCTTCCAGACCGCGATCGTGATCTTCCTGATCGGCTCGGCGCTCTGCGGCATAGCGCAGAACATGCCGCAGCTGATCGGCTTCCGGGCGCTCCAGGGCCTGGGCGGCGGCGGGCTGATGGTGCTCTCGATGGCCATCGTCGGCGATATCGTCTCGCCCCGGGAACGCGGCCGCTACCAGGGCCTCTTCGGCGCCGTCTTCGGCGCGAGCAGCATCCTCGGCCCGCTGCTCGGCGGCTTCTTCACCGAGCATCTGAGCTGGCGTTGGGTCTTCTACATCAATCTGCCGATCGGGGCGGTCGCCCTGGTGGTGATCGCCGCCGTGCTGCGCATCCCGGCCCGGCCCACCCGGCACACCATCGACTACCTCGGTACGTTCCTGATCGCGGCGGTCGCCACCTGTCTCGTCCTGGTGGCGTCCCTCGGCGGGACCACCTGGGCCTGGGGTTCCGCGCAGGTCATCGGACTGGCGGTACTCGGCCTGGTGCTGCTGGTCCTCTTCGTCCTGGTCGAGCGCCGGGCGGCGGAGCCCGTACTGCCGCCGCACCTCTTCCGGATCCGGACCTTCACCCTGGTCTCGGTGATCAGCTTCGTGATCGGCTTCGCCATGTTCGGGGCGATGACCTTCCTGCCGACCTTCCTCCAGGTCGTCCGGGGGGTGAGCCCGACGCTCTCCGGGGTGCACATGCTGCCGATGGTGCTCGGGCTGCTGATCGCCTCCACCGCGTCCGGCCAGCTCGTCAGCCGTACCGGCCGCTGGAAGGTGTTCCCCGTCGCCGGGACCGCGATCACCGCCGTGGGGCTGTTGCTGCTCCACCGGCTGACCGAGTTCAGCTCCGACGCCGTGATGAGTCTCTCCTTCTTCGTCTTCGGCTTCGGTCTTGGCCTGGTGATGCAGGTCCTCGTGCTCGTGGTGCAGAACGCCGTACGGTACGAGGACCTGGGCGTCGCCACCTCGGGCGCCACCTTCTTCCGCTCCATCGGGGCCTCGTTCGGGGTCGCGGTCTTCGGCACGATCTTCTCCAACGGGCTCCGCGACAAGCTCTCCGCCGCCCTCGCCGGACGCCCGGTGCCGCCGGGCGCCGGGGCGGACCAGCTCGCCGCCGACCCGCAGGCCATCTCCCAGCTGCCGCCCGCCCTGCGCGGCCCGGTGGTGCACGCCTTCGCCTCCGCGATCACCGATGTCTTCCTCTACGCGGTCCCCGTCGTCGTCCTCGCCTTCGTCGTCTCGTGCTTCCTGCGGGAGGACCCGCTGCGCGCCTCGGTGACCGCGCCCGAACCCAGTCAGACGCTCGCCTCCAACCCGGTGGAACGTTCCTCCCACGAGGAGGCCGCACGCGCCCTGTCGGTACTCGGATCGAGGGAGGGGCGGCGGCACATATACGAGAAGATCACCGAACGCGCCGGATACGACCTGCTGCCCGCGTCGAGCTGGCTGCTGCTGCGGATCCGCCGCCACGGGACCGTCGAGCCGGGGCTGCTCGCCGACACCACCCCCGTACCGCTGCGGGTGATCACGGACGCGGCCCGGCAGGTGGAGGAGCGGGGCCTGGCCGCCCGGGAGGGGGTGCAGCTCGTCCTCACCGAGCCGGGTCTGGAGACGGCGGTACGGCTGGCGAAGGCGCGCGAGGAGTCCCTGGCCGAGCTGCTGGGGGACTGGTGGGGGCCGGACCGGCCGACCGATCTCGTCCAGCTCGTGGAGGAGCTGAACGCGGAGCTGTGCGGCTCCGACCAGGAGCGGCCGGGCGGGCCGGGGCCGCGGGGCGACCACGCGCCGCCGTCGTCGCCGGGCGGCTGACAGCCGCTCCTTCGGGGCGGACGCCGGTACGGCTCACTCAGGCGGCGGCCCGGCGCTCCGTCTCGACGCGCCGCTCGGCGTCGCCCCAGGCGATCGGCAGCTCGTCGGCGGCGACCTCCCAGTAGACGAAGGTCGAGTCCTTCATGGTGGGCCGCAGCCCGGTCATGACGCTCCGGTGCGGCTCGGCGCGGGCGTACGCGTACAGGGCGTCCCGGCTCTCCCAGGCGGAGAGGGTGAAGAACTCGCGGCGCAGCGGCCGGGCGTTCAGCGACGCGCCGAGGGCGCCCGGCGCGGTCCGGAGCTGCCGCCAGGCCCGGATTGCCCCGGCCAGGAAGCGGGGCACGTCCTTGAGCGAGTGGACCTCGAACCGGGACGCCATCACGACGGCGCGGGTGCCGGGGTCGGCGGGGTGCGGGGTGATCCAGGGCAGGGCGGGCATGGTGACCTCCAAAGGGACGGTCCACAGTGGATAGCTTTCCTATCTACTTCAGAGAGTAGCACTCGCCGCTATCTATTGCTGAGCGGTGGCGGCTCGGTCGCTCCCGGTCGTCGGGACCCCGGACGGCTCCGCCCGGCGGCTCGGGCGATACGGTCGGGCGAGACCGACTCTGCGAAGGATGTCCCGTGGCCAGTGTTGTGAAGATCAACGTCCTGACCGTCCCCGCCGAACAGCGCGAGGTGCTGGAGAAGCGGTTCGCGTCCCGCGCCGGAAGCGTCGACAACAGCGACGGCTTCGAATGGTTCGAGCTGCTGCGCCCGGTGGACGGCACCGACCGCTATCTCGTCTACACCCGCTGGCGCTCCGAGGCCGACTTCGAGGCCTGGATGGCCGGTTCGATGCGCGGCGCCCACAAGCCCGCGGAGTCGGCGGAGTCCGCCGAGGGCGGCGAGAAGCCGAAGCCCGCCGCGACGGACTCGACCCTCTGGTCCTTCGAGGTCGTCCAGTCCGCCGGCCCGAGGAACACGGACCAGGGTTGATCCGGGCGTAGCCTCACCACCCGGGCCCCGCGCGGCGGCCTGATGTCGTCGGCGGTCCGCGGCCCGCCTGTGGCTTGTCTCGCAGTTCCCCGAGCCCCTGAACGCTCGCCCGAGCACCGCCCCTGAACAGGTGCCCGCCTCTCCACGAGAGTGGCCGGGAGGGCAACCCAGGGGCTCGGGGAACTGCGAGACAAGCCGACCACGGCCCGGAGAAGGAAAACCACTGGCCCGGGGCGGGCCCGCCCGGTACACAGGCGGCATGATCATGCCCGCCGCCCCGGCCCCGGTCTGGACGCTCGCCCCCGAGCCGGTCGCCTCCCCCGACGCGACCCGGCTCCGCCGGGCGTACTACGACGAGGTGGCCAGTCGCTACTGGCGACGGCCTGCGACGACGGCGGAGGTCGACGAAGGGCTCGCCGGTGACGGGGCGGAGCTGCTGACCCCGCCGACCGGACAGTTCGTCGTCGGCTGGCACGGGCGCCCCGGCGCCGCGCCGGAGGCGCTGGCCTGCGGCGGAGTTCTCCTCCTCGACGCCGGCCGGGCCGAACTCACCCGGGTCTACATCAGTCCCCGGGCCCGCGGCACCGGCGGCGGCGCGCGGCTGCTGGCCGCACTCGAAGACGCCGCCTGCGGCCTCGGGGCCCGGCGGGTGGTGCTGAACACCCGGCTCGATCTCGTCGAGGCCCGTGCCCTGTACCGGCGCAACGGCTACGAAGACATCGAGCCGTACTGCACCGGCCCCTATGTGGAGGTCTGGTACGGCAAGGACCTCACCGGCCCCGCCGCCCGGGGGTGACGCGGCCCGGGGCCTACTCCACCACCCGGGCCACCAGCAGGCCGTCGTAGCCCTTCGCGCCCACCGTCTGGACCGCCGTCGCCTCCAGGCGGGGTTCCCGGGACACCAGGTCGAACATCTCCCGGGTGCCCCGCAGCGCCGGGTCGTCCGACGGGTCGATCAGCGCGCCGCCCCGGACCACGTTGTCCACCACGATCAGCGACCCCGGCCGGGTCAGCTTCAGAGCCCACTCCACGTACCGGGCGTTGTTCACCTTGTCCGCGTCGACGAAGACCAGGTCGAACGGGCCCGCGCCCGGCTCGGCGGCCAGCTTGGGCAGGGTCTCCAGGGCCGGGCCCGTACGGATCTCCGCGATCGAGTCCAGCCCGGCCCTCGCCAGGTTCGCGCGGGCCACCTCCGCATGCCGCTCGTCGTACTCCAGCGAGATCAGCCTGCCGCCCTCGGCCAGCGCCCCGGCCAGCCAGATCGTGCTGTAGCCGCCCAGCGTGCCGATCTCCAGTACCCGGCGGGCGCCCAGGGTGCGGGCCAGCAGCCGCAGCAGTTTGCCCTGGTTCGGGGCGACGGCGATCGACGGCAGCCCCGCCGCCTCGCTCTCCGCCAGCGCCCCGGTCAGGGCCTCGTCCCCGGGAATCAGCTTCTCGGCCAGATAGGCGTCGACGGCGTCCCAGCGCGCCCGGGCCGTCTCTTCGTACGCATCGCTCATGCGCTCAACCTAAGCTGTTCCCCGTGCCCCGCGACCCCCTCGGCGTCGCACCGGTCACCGTGGCGTGACCAGCGGTACGGAAGACCTGGCGCCGCACGCGTCCGTACCGGGCGGCTCCGTCGCACCGGATCCGGCCGGACATCCGAGCAAAACCGGGCGACAGTCAGGCAAAGAGGGGGTTGCCCGAGTCTCATTCTCTGGGCAATGCGAGGCTTTTCGGGGCCGTGTCATCTCTTCACCAGGTGGCGACGGCCCGCCGGACCGGGAAACACAGGCAAATCGGGATGCAGGGGAGGCGCGGCGCGAGTGGCGAACGCGGAGCACAGCGTGCGCGGAAGTGATACCGCGAGGGGGACGGTGACCAGGACGGGCGCGGCGAGAGCCGCGCTCTGGCTGCTGGCCGCCGTACTCGCCGTACGGCAGCTGACGGTCGTCCTGCGCCGGCCCCACGGCGAGCGGCTGATCGACCTCGACGCCTGGGTCGGCCCCGAAGGCGTACTGCACGTGGCCGGGTCCCTCTACGAGAACGACCGGTTCAACGGCACCCCCTTCGCCGGGCTCGTACTGAAACCGCTGACCCGCAGCGCCGAACAGAGCCTGGGCGTGGTGTGGACCTTCGCCACCCTGCTGCTCGTCGTCGGCATAGGACTCGTCGTCGCCCGCGCCCTCCCCGGCCCCGTATCGCGCCGTACGGCCCTCCTCGCCGCGCCCCTCGCGATCAGCCTGCTGATGCTGTCCCTGCCCGTACGGAACAGCTTCTATCTCGGCCAGACCAGCATCATCCCGGTCCTCCTCGTCCTGCTCGGCGCCCTCGTCGTCCGCGGTGAACGGGGCTCGGGCGTCCTGATCGGCATCGCCGCCGCCCTCCAGCCCACGGTGCTGCTCTTCACCCCGCTGCTCTGGTTCACCGGCCGCCGCCGGGCCGCGATCACCGCGGGTGCCACCTTCGCCGCCGCCACCGCCGTCGCCTGGGCCGCGATGGCCGGGGACTCCTGGACGTACTGGATCGAGCACGCCGCGGGCGCCGGCCTCGGCGGCGCCTCCGACGCGGTCGCCAACCAGTCCCTGCACGGCGCCCTGCTCCGGCTCGGCCTCGAAGGCCCGCTGGAGATCGCGCTCTATCTCGCCCTGGCCGCCGCCGTCGCCTGGTTCGGGCTGCGGCGCGCCGTCCGCTACGCCCGGGACGGTCAGCTGCTGCTCGCCGTCGCGGTCACCGGCTGTGTCGCCGCCGTCGTCTCGCCCACCACCTGGCAGCACCAGTTGCTGTGGGTGCTGCTCGCCGTGGTCGGCCGGGTCGGCAAGAAGGCCGCCGACCGGATGCTCTGGCCGGTGCTCGTCGTCTTCGCCCTGACCCTGCCGGGCAAGATGCTGCTGCCGAACATGGAGTTCCTGTACCCGCTGCGGGACAACACGGTACTGATCGCGGCGCTCGCCGCGGCCGTCGCGATGCCGTTCCTGCCCCGTACCGATCCGCATTTCGCCCGGCCGCTGCCGACGGAGTACGCCACCCCGCCCGCGTCCCGCTGGCGATGGGTGCCGCTGCTGCCGTTCTGGCGGCGGGCGCTGAGCCGTCCCAATCTGCTGCTGGAGCTGGTGGCGATCCGGGTCGGCTACGCGATCTACTCCAAGATCCGGCTGGCGGCCACCGCCTCCACGGCCACCGCCGAGGAACACGGCCGGCAGATCGTCGCTATCGAGCAGGCCATCGGGATCGACATCGAGCACGGCATCAACATGGCCGCCGCGAAGGTGGAGTGGCTGACGGACTTCCTGAGCTTCTACTACACCTCGTTCCACTTCCCGGTACCGCTGGCGGTCCTGGCGGTGCTCTACGTCCGGCGCCCCACGGACTACCGCTGGGCCCGGGCGTCCCTCGCCTTCGCCACCCTGCTGGCGCTGGTCGGCTTCTGGCTCTACCCGCTGGCGCCGCCGCGGCTGATGCCGGGGATGGGCTTCATCGACACGGTCCACCGGACGGAGGACCTGTCGAACCCGGAGTTCGGCGCGATGACCGCCGTCACCAACCAGTACGCGGCGATGCCGTCGCTGCACTTCGGCTGGTCCCTCTGGTGCGGTGTGGTGATCGTGATGCTGGCGCCGAAGCTCTGGATGAAGGCGCTGGGGCTGCTGCATCCGCTGATCACGCTCTATGTGATCGTCGCCAGCGCCAACCACTGGATCCTGGACGCGCTCGGCGGGGCGATCGTGGTCGCCGCGGGCTTCGGCCTGACCTACGTCCTCTCGGGGCGGCGGTCGGCCCTGCCGGAGACGGCGAAGTCCGCGGCGACGGAGGCGGCGCGGGTACCGGCAGGACCGGCCGCCGCCCCCGCCGACGGGGTCGCCGGGACGGCCCCCGCCGTCGAGACGAAGATCTCCGTACCGGCGGCCCGTACCCCCGTGGACGGCTCACCCGACCCGGCCGGGACCGGGGCCGGGACCGGTGGCCGCGACCCGGACGGCGGCGGTACGGCGGTCACCGGGAAGTCGGCGACCTGAACCGGGCGCGGTGACGGTACGCGTGTCTTCGTGGGCGCGGGTGCTGAAGGAGTGACGGACGGGCGGGCCGCTCGGTGGTACGAGCGGCCCGCCCGTCCGTTGTCCGGCCGTATCGGTCGGGACGCGCCGGGCGGCGGGCGGCTACGCGCTCCCGGCCTGGGCCGCGTTGGCCTCCCAGACGGAGTCGCCGACGCAGGGGTGGTCGGCGAAGCGCCCGGAACCGCCGCCACCGAGGCCCACCCGGTCGCCCTCCCGGGCGAAGACCGCGCCTTCGGCGTCGTGGACCACCGCCTTGCCGTTCTCCGTCCGTACGCTCCAGCCGTCGGCCCAGGCGATCGGGGTGGGGGCGGTACCGGCCGCCCCGGTTGCGACCGCGAGGCAGCGTTCCGGGGTGACCACCAGGGTGCCCTGGAGACGGGCGTAGAGGGCGACCCCGGAATCGGCGGCCGAGCGGACCACCATCCGTGGCTCGGAATCCCGGGCGGCTGCCTCCGCCTTCGTCCCGGCCCGGTCCGCGGCGGGCCGCTCGGACGCCGTACGCTCCCCACCCGGCCCGGACTCCGCGGCGGCCGGGCCCGCGCAGCCGGTCGCGGCGGCCAGCAGCACGGCGGCGGCGGTGGCCGCCCCGGCGAGCGGAGCGCGTCGGCTCCGGGTCAGGTCGTGCCTCGGACGATCGTTCTTCATAGCGGCTTCGTCCCCTCCCGGCCCGTCCACCCGGCCGTCGGCCGTGGACGGGCTTGGTGTGTGGGCCCGTACGGTACCGGGACGCGGGCCCGCGGTGCGGCGGGGCGGGTGATAGCCGCACGGATCCCGCCCGGGCCGTCCGTGGGAGACGGCCCCGGGTTCCCGCTCCGGCCGACGCGGCGGGCCCGCCGGGTCCGTACACGACGGTCCGGATCCCGCCCGGTCATGGGCCCGGGACCCGAGAACACCGCCTGGTTCGAACCCGTGGTCCCCGGCGTGGCGCCGGAGCCGTACAGCACCGGGCCCGGGCCGGATCCGGCTCCCCGGTGCCGAACCGGGCCGTACCGGTGCCGTACGGGGAGGGCCGTCGGCGCGGCTCGTCGCGTACGACCGCCGCGCGCGGGCGCGGGGCCGCCGCGGCCCCCGTCCGGCCGCTAGGGTGCGTCCCCATGCCTTCCGAGACCCCCTCCCACCTCCGTACCACCGCCGACGCCTACGACGGCGTGGCCCAGCTCTACGCCGACCTCTTCCGGGACGAACTGGACGGGAAGCCGATCGACCGCGGGCTGCTCGCCGAGTTCGCCGCGGAGGTACGGGAATCCGGCGGCGGTGCGGTCGCCGAGGTGGGCTGCGGCCCCGGGCGGATCGCCGCCCATCTGCGGGGGCTCGGCACGGACGTCTTCGGGATCGATCTGTCGCCCGAGATGATCCGGCTGGCCCGGGAGGCATATCCGGAGCTGCGGTTCGAGGTCGGCTCCATGGCCGCGCTCGACCTCGCCGACGGCGCGCTCGGCGGTCTCGTGGCCTGGTACTCGATGATCCACACCCCGCCGGAGGAGGTGCCGTCGTACTTCGGTGAGTTCCGCCGGGTCCTGGCTCCCGGGGGACGGCTGCTGCTGGCGTTCTACGAGTCCGGGGACGACCCGCTCACCGTCTTCGACCACAAGGTCACCCCGGCCTACCGCTGGCCGGCCGACGCCCTGGCCCGGACGGCGGCCGCCGCCGGATTCACCGAGACCGACCGGATCGTGCGCCTTCCGCGTGAGGGGGAGCGGTTCCGGCAGGGGCGGCTGATGATGCGGCTCGCGTGACGCGAAGGACCCCGTACGCGAAGGACCCCGTACGGCACTCCTGCCGTACGGGGTCCTTCGTCCGTGTCCCGGGGGCGCTGCCCGGTCACCCGGTCACTATCCGGTGATCAGTACCAGCCCTGGGTCTGCCACTTCGTCCAGGCGCCGCACGGGCTGCCGTACCGGTCCTTCATGTAGTCGACACCCCACTCGATCTGGGTCTCCGGGTTCGTCTTCCAGTCCGAACCGGCCGTGGCCATCTTCGTCGCCGGGAGGGCCTGGACCAGGCCGTAGGCACCGCTCGACGGGTTCGACGCCTGGACGTCCCAGCCGCTTTCCTTGGTCACGATCTCGCTGAAGCACCGGAACTGCGCGTCGTCGCCGATCAGCTTCTGGGCGATCGCCTTCGCGGACGCGGCCTCCGCGACGGCGGGGGCCGCCGCCGGGGCGGCGGAGGCGGAGCCGGGGGCCAGGCCCAGCACCATCGTCGCGGAGGAGGCGACGACGGCCGCGCCGAAGAGCGCGGTACGGGGCCGGTGACGGAGGGCGGCGGCGAAGGAGCGGGGCACAGGTGATCCTTACGTCGGGGACGGGGAACGCCGGCCGGGCGGGGCGGGAAACGCCTCGGCGCCCGGCGACCGGAACAGTTGAGCAGCCGCCCCCGGCCGCCCGCAACGCGCCCCGCTACGACGCGGCGTCGCACCCGGGGCGCCACATTCCGTGATCCGGGCCGGTCAGACTCCCGGCACCCGGCCCCGCGGCTACGAAGACGCCTCGTAGGCCCTCGGCGGGCTGTGGGGCGGCTCACCCGGCGGACCGTCCCCGGGGGCGTCGAATGTGATCCGCGCCTCGAACGCGGCCCGCCGGGTCGCCCGCCGCAGCAGCTTCAGCACCGCCGGGCCCGCCGTCAGCGTCAGCACCACCGTCAGCACCGCCCGGCCCAGGTCCCAGCCCAGGGACGTCGCCGCCACATAGGCGAAGAAGCGGACCAGGTTGTCCCCGAGCGGATCGCCCGGCTGGAACGAGATCCCCGTCGCCATGCCCGGCACGATCGTCCACCCCTGGAGATTCATCACCGTGCCGTACGCGAACGCGGCGAAGGCCCCGTACGCGGCCAGCATCAGCGCCTCCGCCCGCCCCCGCAGCCGCTCCGCGCCCGGCAGCAGCCCGGCGCCCATCGTGAACCAGCCCATCGCCAGCATCTGGAACGGCATCCACGGGCCCACCCCGCCCGTGAGCAGCGCCGACGCGAACATCGTCACCGAACCGAGGACGAAGCCGAACCCCGGCCCCAGCACCCGGCCCGCCAGCACCATCAGAAAGAACATCGGCTCCAGGCCCGCCGTCCCGGCCCCCAGGGGCCGCATCGCCGCCCCCACGGCCGCCAGCACCCCCAGCATCGCGACCGCCTTCGGCCCGAGCCCGGTATCCGCGATCGTCGCCACGACCACCGCCACCAGCAGCGGCAGCAGCAGCGCGAAGAGCCACGGCGCGTCCTCCGCGTGCGCCACCACCCCGGACCGCTCGGCCGCCAGCAGCGGCCAGCCGAAGAACGCCACCCCGATCGCGCTGATCAGGACCAGGGCCGCGACCGAACGGGGCCCCAGCCGTACCGGCCGCGCGGACCCGGCCGAAGGCGAAGGCACTGACGGCTCCGGCGGCACCAGCGGCGCCGAACCGACCGGCGGCTCGGGCGGTACCGGCAGCTTCGGGGTCCGCCCGCTCACAGCGCCGCCTCCACCTGCGAGACGGTCAGCCAGCGCCGCGGCGCCAGCACCTTCGCCACCTGCGGCGCGAACGCCGGGGAACCCACCACGACCTCCGCCATCGGCCCGTCGGCGACGATCTCGCCGTCCGCCAGGATCACCACCCGCTGCGCCAGCTCGGCCGCCAGCTCCACATCGTGGGTCGCCAGGACGATCGCACGGCCTCGGGCCGCCAGTCCCCGCAACACCGTCACCAGCCGCGCCTTCGCCGCGTAGTCCAGACCCCGGGTCGGCTCGTCGAGCAGCAGCAGCGGCGGCCGGGAGGTCAGCACCACGGCCAGCGCCAGCGCCAGCCGCTGCCCCTCGGACAGATCCCGCGGATGCGTCTCGTCCGCCACCCCCGGCAGCAGCTCCGCCACCAGTTCACGACAGCTCCCCGGCGCGGCGCCCGCGTCGGCGTCCGCCGCCGCGCACTCGGCCGCGACCGTGTCCGCGTAGAGCAGGTCGCGCGGCTCCTGCGGCACCAGGCCGACCCGCCGGATCAGCTCCTTCGGCCGGGTACGACGCGGTACGAGCCCGCCCACGGACACCCCGCCCGACACCGGCTCCACCAGCCCGACCAGCGTCGACAGCAGGGTCGACTTCCCGGCCCCGTTCCGGCCCATCAGGGCGACCGTCTCCCCGGCCCCCACTGTCAGCTCCACCGACCGCAGCGCCGTGACCCGGCCGTGCCGGACCGTCGTGCCGCTGAGTTCGGCGACCGGCTCACCGGGGGCGTACGCCGGGGGCGCGGCGGGCTCGCCGAGCCGCTCCCGCAGTCCGGCCGCCCGGCGCCGGGCGTCCCGTACCGACAGCGGCAGCGGATCCCAGCCCGCCAGCCGCCCCAGCGCCACCACCGGCGGCGCCACGGGGGAGACCGCCATGATCTCCCCGGGCCCGCCGGTCACCGGCGGCCTCCCGGGACCCGGCAGCAGCACCACCCGGTCCGCGTACTGCACCACCCGCTCCAGCCGGTGCTCGGCCATCAGTACGGTCGTGCCCAGATCGTGGACCAGCCGCTGGAGCACCGCCAGCACCTCCTCGGCGGCGGCCGGGTCCAGCGCCGATGTCGGCTCGTCGAGGACCAGCACCTTCGGATGGGCCGTCAGCACCGAGCCGATCGCCACCCGCTGCCGCTGCCCGCCCGACAGGGTCGCGATCGGCCGCTCCCGCAGCTCGGTCAGGCCCAGCAGATCGAGGGTCTCCTCCACCCGGCGGCGCATCACGTCCGGCGGGGTGCCCAGCGATTCCATCCCGTACGCCAGCTCGTCCTCGACGGTGTCCGTGACGAAGTGCGCCGACGGGTCCTGGCCCACGGTGCCCACCACATCGGCCAGCTCGCGCGGCCGGTGCGTCCGGGTGTCCCGGCCGTCGACCGTGACCCGGCCGCGCAGCGTACCGCCGGTGAAGTGCGGCACCAGCCCGGACACCGCGCCCAGCAGGGTCGACTTGCCGACCCCGGACGGGCCGACGAGCAGGACCAGCTCGCCCTCGGGGACGGTCAGATCGACCCCGTCGAGCACGGGCGCCGCCATGCCGTCGTAGACCACCGACACGTTCTCGAACCGGATCACGACGACTCCTCGGGCGGGCTCGGACGGAGGCCCCTCGACTCGGGGCGGGCGGCGACAGGGGCGGGGGTACGCATGGGTACGGGGGCGACGAAGGCGGGCAGCAGCCCGATCAGCACGGCGGCGGCGGGCCACAGCGGCAGCGTCGGCGCGGTCAGCGGTACGACCCCGGGCTCCAGCGCCGCAGGCGCGGACGACGCCGCCCACACCATCAGCCCGGCGACCGCGGCGCCCGAACCGGCCACCAGCCGGGAACGCGGACCGAACCGGTCCGGGCGGTAGCGGGTCCGAACCGTACGGCGGCCACCGAGCCGCAGCCCGGCGATCGCCGCCGCGACCCCCGCGACCAGCAGCGGCAGCCCGTACCCCGCGCCCTCGGCGGCCAGCAGGGCGTAGCTGCCCGCGCAGACGCCCAGCAGCCCGCCGAGGGTCAGTGCCGTGGTGGTGTGCCGGATCCGGGCCGGGACCTCGGCCGTCCGGCCGTAGCCCCGGGCGTCCATCGACGCGGCCACCGCGATCGACCGCTCCAGCGCGCCCTCCAGCACCGGCAGCCCGATCCGGATCATCGCCCCGGGGCCGCCGGTGGACCGGCCGCGCAGCCGCCGGGCCGTCCGCAGCCGGGCCACGTCCGCGACCAGATTCGGGGCGAAGGTCATCGCCACGACCACCGCGACCCCGGCCTCGTACAGCGCGCCCGGCAGCGACTTCAGCAGCCGGGCCGGATTGGCGAGCGCGTTCGCGGCGCCCACGCAGATCAGCAGCGTGGCCAGCTTGGCGCCCTGGTAGAGGGCGAGGACGAGCTGTTCGGCATAGACCCGGCCGCCGATCCTGATGCCCTTCGCCCACTCCGGCAGCGGCACCTCGGGCAGGGTGAACAGCAGCCGGGTCCCGGGGATCGGCGCGCCCAGCAGTACGGAGAACAACACCCGGATCACCAGGACCAGCAGCCCCAGCTTGACGAAGGCGATATACGCCCGGGCCCAGGGCGCGTCGGTCCGGCGGGCGGCGACGACATAGCCCGCGACGGCCACGATCAACCCGAGGAGCAGGGGGTTCGTGGTCCGGGACGCGGCGGCGGCGAGCCCGAGGGCCCAGAGCCACCAGGCCCCGGGGTGGACGGCGTTGGCCCGGTCGGCGACGGGGGCGCGGAACCGTTCCAGCGGGGAGCGCGCGGGCGGCCGTACGGTACCGGTACGGGGGGTACCCGGCTCGGACGGCCGCTCGGACCGTGTGGGGCGTGGGGTCATCGGGACCGGCGGCGGGACTGCCGGAAGGTGGCCGCGCCGAGTACGGCGAAGACCGCGAGCGCCGCCACGACGCCCACGGACGGGCCGCCGTCATCGCTGCCGCTGTCGCTGTCCGAGGCGGAAGCGGAATCGGTCGCGGCGGCCGGGTCGGACTTTCCGCCGGAGCCCGCGACCTGTTCGCCGCAGCCCTTCGCGGGATAGCCGGAGATGGCGCAGAGCATCGCGTTGGCGTCGTACCGCAGCGGCTCGGCGACCTTCGCCAGGGCCTCGGCGGCGGTCGCGTCCTTCGACACCACCGCACAGACCGTACGGGACGCGGGCGGGCGCTCCCCGCCGGGCGCGTCGGCCGCCGTACCGGGATCGACGACGAGCGCGACCCGCTTACGGTCCGGCTCGGGCGCGGTCGACCCGCAGATCGCGGCGAAATCGGGTGCCGTACGCGGTACGGAGGCATCCGAACTGTCCGCGCTCACGGCGAAGCGGAAGCCGTGGACGGCACCGTCGGCGGGCCTGGCGGTCGCCGGGCCCTCGGTGGCGTACGTCCACTTCGCCCCGTCGGCCTGCCAGTACGACCAGTAGCGGTATCCGGCCGCCTGCGCGGTCCCGGCGGACCCGACGACCCCGGCCCCGGCCGTGACGAGTACGGCGAACCCCGCCACGACGGCCCCGACCGACCGCCGGAGGCGTGCGGAACGAGGACCGGGGCGGAGCCGGGACGCGCCGGGCTGCGTACCGGCGGCAGGGACGGGCGCGGGGCGCGGCACGGAGGTCACGACCGGGGCTTGCGGCGACCGCTGAACAGGAAGCCCGCACCGGCGCTCGCCGCGAAGAACGCGCCGACGATCCACCACATGTTCGGGCCCGAGTCCTTCTTCTCTTCCTTCTTCTTCTCGTCACCCGACGCGGACGCCGACGGCTCGGGCGTCGGGCCGGTCGCGGTCAGCGCCGCCACCAGGTCCGTACCGCCGAAGTCCTTCGGGTCGCCGCCCGCCGCCCGCGCGGCGAAGATCAGCTGGGCGTACGCGGCCGGTCCCGACTGCTTCGCCCAGGCCGCGGCGTTCCCCTCCAGCCAGGTCAGCGACTTCCGGGCCTGCTCGGTACGGCCCTGGACGGCCAGCGCCACCACGGCGTCGGCCGTATTGCCGAAGTCCGGCTTGGGCGCGGAGTCCTCGGCGCCCGGCATCGGGGCCGTCAGCAGATGCCCGGACTTCGCCGTCGCGGCCGTCAGATAGGCGGCACCGTTGCCCGCGGCGCCCTTCAGGTCCTTCGCGGCCTTGTCGCAGCCCGCGGCGGCCGTCCCGGCGCCGGTGGCGGTACCGGCCTTCGGCGCCAGCCCCAGGCCGTGCGCGGCGGTCACGGCGGCGGCGGTCGAGTCGCCGATCGCGCCGGGCATCCGCGGCTGGTAGACGAAGGCGCCGCCGTCCGCGCCGCCGCACGGGCGGGCGAACGTCAGCAGCGCGTCGTACGGCGACTTGCCGCCCTTCGCCGAGGTCACGGCCTCCGGCTTCGCACCCGCCGCGACCAGCGCGCCGATCACCACGGAGGTCGAGTTGGCGTCGCTCGCGCCGCCCGGGTTGTAGCTCCAGCCGCCGTCCGCGTTCTGGACCGACTTCAGCCAGCCGACGGCCTTGGTCACGGACCGCTCCGCGCCGCCGGTGGCGGTCAGCGCCTGGACGGCGGCGGCCGTGGCGTTGGAGTCGCGCAGCACCTTGGCGTCGCAGGGCCTGGAGACGTCCGCCCGGTACGAGGGGAACGCGCCGTCCGCGCACTGCTGCGCGGTCAGCCAGTCGACGGCCTTGCCCGCGGGCGTCAGCCCGGCGGTGTCCTGGGCGAGCAGCGCCAGGGACTGCCGCCACACCCCGTCGTACGCCGGGTCGGAGGTACCGAAGAGACCGGACGGCAGCGGGGCGGCGGACGGCGGCGGGGTCGTCGAGGCGGGTGCGGCGGTCGCGGCGGGCGCGGCGGCCACCCCGAACACGGCGGAGACGGCGAGCGCGGCGGCGGCGCGGCGTACGGCGGTACGGCGTGCGGTGGTGGCGGTGGTCATGACGGGTGGTGCCTCTTCCCGCGCCCTGCTGGACGCTGCCGGGATCCGGGCACGGACGCGTCCGGGGGGCGACGCGCCAGGGCTCCGGCCCCGTATTCCTCGACGGTGCCGATCACCGGCGGCTGCCGGTGGCGTGAGCCGGTCACGGCCGGGGACAGGGCATTCCGACTGGGCGCCGGGGCGACGGCGGGACGCGGCGACCGTGGGTTCACGGTCACGCGGCCCGGGGCGCGCCGACGGCTCACGGCTGCGGGTCAGTGCCGGATTCGCACCGGCTTCCCCCTGTACGGGCGTGATACGACCCACCTACTCTACCGACGCCCCGGCATGGAAACGGCACCGGAAAGCCGCCGGGTGTCCCGGCTCACGTGAACACGTCCCTTGTCGCGGCATCCGGCGCGGCGCCCCGCCGGATGCCGGACCGGGCCGGGACGGGCCGGTCGCGGTCGCGGTCGCGGCTACGGCGTCACGATCCCTGGACGCGCGAACACCGAGTTGTCGATGACGACGTCCAACGCTCGTCTTCCCGGCGGCGGTGAGACCGTCGATCCCCACGAGCAGACGGCCCCCGCCGAGAGCCAGGACGCGCTCGGCCATCTCCCGGACCAGGGTGTCGCGCTCGCCGGAGGCCGCCGGAGGGCGGGGCTGCCGCCAGGGCGGCGCCGAGTGACGTATGCCCGCCTTCGGTGATCCCATGGAGCCGAACCTATCGGCCGGTTGGCGGCCGGGAGGCGTGACTCATCAGGAATCGGAGACGCCGACCCGCGGTCGGGCGGCCGTTGTTCGGTGGCCGTTGTTCGGTGGCCGTTGTTCGGTGGCCGGTGGTCAGCCGTCCGCCGTCAGCCGGGCGACGTCCTCCGGGGTCCAGTCCTCCGCGCCGGGCGCCGCCGCCAGATAGCGGGCGATCGCCGTCGGCTCCCAGGCCCCGGCGCCCAGCAGCCCGGCGGCCAGATGGCGGAGGTACCCGGCGGCCGGGGAGACCCCGGGGACCCCGTCGTACCGCCAGGGCGCCGTGAAGGCCAGTACCGGAAGACCCGCCACCCAGCCGGGGTGGACCAGGGTCTCGTACCGCCCGGGGCCGAGTGCCGCCCGGCCGTGTGCGAGTACCCCGGTGAGATCGAGGTCGGCCGCCGGTCCCGGCGGCCGGTACATCTCCTGGGCCGCCAGGTCCGAGAACTGCCCGGCGGTGATCAGATGCGCCCGGACCAGGGTCGTGCCGTCGGCATCGGGGTCGTAGAAGGCCCGGCCGCCGGACCAGACGGGGGAGTGGGTGGCGAAGTACAGCACGCCCGGCAGTTCGAGGGGGATCGTCCGCTCCGGCGGGCTCGGGTCCCGGCCGCCGGGGGTGTCCAGGGCCGCCCCGGCGGGACGACCGCCGCGCAGATAGGCGGCGAGCCGGGCCGGATCCGTATTGGAGCCGTACGAGGCGTACCAGACCCGGTCGGGCCGGTCGGGCGCCGTACGGGGGCGGGGCCCGGGACGGAGGGCGCGCGGGGTGCCCGGTACGCCGGGAACTTCCGGCACGCGCGGGGTGCTGCCGCTCATCCGCCCACCGTACGGCGCCGGTCGCCGGGGTGTGTCCCGGACGCGCGCCCTCAGGACCGGCTCGCCGATCCCGTCCCGGAGTCCCGCTCCACCGGCTCCACCGGCTCCACCAGGTCGATCAGCCAGCAGACCGTCTCGATGTCGGTCCTCACCCGGGCGATCGGGGCCCGCCCCGACAGCCAGGTGATCAGCGCCGAGTACCAGGTGTGCTCGATCACCCGGACCACCGAGAGCTGTTCCGGCGTCGGATCGTCGATCCCCATGGCGTCCAGGACGATCGCCGTCGTCTGCCGCGAGACGGTGTCCACCTCGGCTCCGGCGCTCCGGTCGGCGAAGATCAGCGCCCGCACCATGGCATCCGCGAGCCGGGGGTCCCGCTGGAGGGCGCGGAACGCCCGCATCAGGGTCTCCGTCACCCGCTCGGCGGCCGTCGCCCCGCCGGGGGGCCGTTTGCGCAGCGTCGCGTGCAGGCGCTGGAGCTGGTCCTGCATGGTGGCCACCAGCAGATGGACCTTCGACGGGAAGTAGCGGTAGAGCGTGCCGAGGGCTACCCCGGCCGCCTCGGCGACCTCCCGCATCTGGACGGCCTCGAAGCCGCCCCGGCCCGCGAGCCGGGCGCTGGCGTGCAGAATCCGGCGGCGGCGGGCCTCCTGGCGTTCCGTCAGGGGCGGGGAGCCGGGGGCCGTCTCCGTACCGGAGGTCCGGGCCGGTCCGCCTCCGGCGGCCGGAACCGGCCGCCGCCGTACCCGCTGGGCCTCGGCTGTCATCGTCCGCTTACCCCGTTCCCCGTCGGCGCTTCGTCGCTGTGTGGTCCGGCCGGTGCTGGTGATGGTCCAGGACCGGTCCCGGCGGATCCGGCGATGGTCTCGCGGATCCCCCCGGTTCCGGCTCCTTCGTGGTGTGAATCACCTGATCCGGCGGCCACGGCGGAGCTACCTGCGGGTAGATTCAGTGCTCCTTGAGCGGGCAGGTCTGAAACTTGTTCTAGATCAAGGCGAGCGGTTACGCTCCGCCGAAACGTAGGGGAGACAGGGGGCCGTGAGTGACCGCTGAGGCCATCGAAGCCGGCTCCCGCGAACCGGAGGACGGCCCCGCGCCCGGCCCCGGACGGACCCCGGACGACGACGGACGACCGCTCCGGATCGCCCTCCTCACTTACAAAGGGAACCCCTTCTGCGGCGGCCAGGGCGTCTACGTCCGCCATCTCTCCCGCGAACTGGCCCGCCTCGGCCACGACGTCGAGGTGATCGGCGCCCAGCCCTATCCCGTACTCGACGAGGGCGTGCCCCTCACCGAACTCCCCAGCCTCGACCTCTACCGCAGCCCCGATCCGTTCCGGACGCCCCGGCGCGAGGAGTTCCGCGACTGGATCGACGCCCTGGAGGTCGGCACCATGTGGGCCGGGCGCTTCCCGGAGCCGCTCACCTTCTCCCTGCGGGCCCGCCGTCATCTGCGCTCCCGGCGGGGCCGGTTCGACGTCGTCCACGACAACCAGACCCTGGGTTACGGACTCCTGGGCGACCTCGGCGCGCCCCTGGTCACCACCGTCCACCACCCCATCACCGTCGACCGGCGGCTCGACCTCGAAGCCGCCGAGAGCTGGCAGCGCCGGGCCTCCGTACGCCGCTGGTACGGCTTCACCCGGATGCAGCGGCGGGTCGCCCGGCGGCTGCCGTCCGTACTCACCGTCTCCGGCTCCTCCCGGCGCGAGATCGAGGAGGATCTGGGGGTACGCCCCGACCGGATCCAGGTCGTCCACATCGGCGCCGACACCGGGCTGTTCTCGCCCGATCCGGCCGTGCCCGAGGTACCGGGCCGGATCGTCACCACCTCCAGCGCCGACGTCCCGCTCAAGGGCCTCGTCTATCTGGTGGAGGCGCTGGCCAAGCTGCGGACCGAGCACCCCGGCGCGCATCTCGTCGTGGTCGGCAAGCGGGCCGAGGACGGCCCGGTCGCCCGGGCGATCGAGCGGTACGGGCTCGGCGGCGCCGTCGAGTTCGTCAAGGGCGTCTCCGACGCCGAACTGGTCGATCTGGTGCGGGGGGCGCAGATCGCCTGCGTCCCGTCGCTGTACGAGGGCTTCTCCCTGCCCGCCGCCGAGGCCATGGCCACCGGGACACCGCTCGTCGCCACCACCGGCGGGGCGATTCCCGAGGTCGCGGGGGACGACGGCGAGACGTGTCTGGCGGTACCGCCCGGTGACGCGGGCGCCCTCGCGGCGGCGCTGGCGCGGCTGCTGGCCGATCCCGGGCTCCGGGCCCGGCTCGGCGCGGCCGGACGCGAACGGGTGCTGGAACGGTTCACCTGGGCGCGGGCCGCGGCGGGCACCGTAGAGCTGTACCGGGCGGCGATCGACCGGGCCGCCGCCGGCCGGTCGGCCGGGCGCCGGACCGGGGCGGCCGCTCGGTGACACGCCGCCCCCGGACCCGTACCGCCGCGGTTTCCGCCGCCCCGGTCTCTGTTCGTACCGGTGGCGCCGGAACGTTTCCGTACCCCTGCTCCCGGGCGCCTCGGCCTGACCGGTCCGCCCGGTCCGACCGGTCCGACCGGCCCGTCTCCCCGCCGTACCGCATCGCCCGTCCCGTCCGTGACCCCTCCCGTGCCGACCGTTAAGGCAGGAACGCGTGCTGACCGTCGACTTCTCCCGCTTCCCCCTCGCCGCCGGCGACCGCGTCCTCGATCTGGGCTGCGGCGCGGGCCGCCATGCCTTCGAGTGCTACCGGCGCGGCGCCCGGGTGGTCGCCCTCGACCGCAACCCCGAGGAGATCCGCGAGGTCGCCACATGGTTCGCGGCGATGGCGGAGGCGGGCGAGGCACCCGAGGGCGCCACGGCCACCGCGATGGAGGGCGACGCCCTCAACCTCCCCTTCCCCGACGAGTCCTTCGACGTCGTGATCATCTCCGAGGTGATGGAGCACATCCACGACGACAAGGGCGTACTCGCCGAGATGGTCCGGGTCCTCAAGCCCGGCGGCCGGATCGCCGTCACCGTGCCCCGCTACGGCCCCGAGAAGATCTGCTGGGCCCTCAGCGACGCCTACCACGAGGTCGAGGGCGGCCATATCCGGATCTACAAGGCCGATGAACTCCTCGCCCGGATCGAGGAGGCCGGACTCGTCCCGTACGGCACCCACCACGCCCACGCCCTGCACAGCCCCTACTGGTGGCTGAAGTGCGCCTTCGGCGTCGACAACGACCGCGCCCTGCCGGTGAAGGCGTACCACAAGCTGCTCGTCTGGGACATCATGAAGAAGCCGGCCGCCACCCGGCTCGCCGAACAGGCGCTCAACCCGCTGATCGGCAAGAGCTTCGTCGCCTACGCCACCAAGCCCCAGCTCCCCGCCGGGGCGCAGGCGTGACGACGCCCCGCGTCCCCGGCACCGAACGGCTCGCCCTGCCCGGCGTACTCACCGCCGGACAGGCCGCCGCGACCGTCGCCGGGATCCGGGCCGAACAGCGCCCCGACGGCGCGATCCCCTGGTTCCGCGGCCACCACCTCGACCCGTGGGACCACACCGAGGCCGCGATGGCGCTGGACGCGGCCGGGGAGCACGGAGCGGCCGCGGCCGCGTACGACTGGCTGCGCGCCCATCAGAACGACGACGGATCCTGGTACGCCGCCTACCACGACGGGGACGCCGAACGGCCCACCGACCGGGGCCGCGAGACCAACTTCACCGCCTATGTCGCCGTCGGCGTCTGGCACCACTACCTCACCACCGGCGACCCGGCCTTCCTCGACCGGATGTGGCCCGTCGTCCGGGCCGCCATGGGCTTCGTACTGGCCCTGCGGCAGCCCGGCGGCCAGATCGGCTGGAAACGCGAGCCCGACGGCACCCCCGTCACCGACGCCCTGCTCACCGGCTCCTCCTCCGTCCACCACGCCCTGCGCTGCGCCCTGGCGATCGCCGAGGAACGCGGCGAGCCGCAGCCCGACTGGGAGCTGGCGGCCGGCGCCCTGGCCCATGCGGTACGCCGCCACCCCGAGCGCTTCCTCGACAAGTCGCGCTACTCCATGGACTGGTACTACCCCGTCCTGGGCGGCGCGGTCACCGGCGCCGACGCGCGGGCCAGGCTCGCGGAGCGCTGGGACGAATTCGTGGTCCCCGGGCTCGGCGTCCGGTGCGTGCTGCCGAACCCCTGGGTCACCGGCGGCGAGAGCTGCGAACTGGCTCTGGCTCTCTGGGCGGCGGGCGAGCCCGACCGGGCGCGCGAGGTACTGCGCTCCATCGCCCATCTGCGGGCCGGGGACGGGATGTACTGGACGGGGTACGTCTTCGGGGACGACGCGTACTGGCCGGAGGAGCGGACGACCTGGACCGCCGGGTCCCTGCTGCTCGCGGTCGCGGCCCTGGTCGGCGACGGACCCACCCGGGCGGTCTTCGGCGGTACGGGACTTCCGGCCGGGCTGGCACCGGACTGCTGCGACGCCTTCTGAGCCGACGGCCGTGCGCCGGGCCGTGCGACGGGTGTCGGTTCGGGCCGCTGTCCTGGCCTTGGTTTTCGGGTCTTGGTTCGCTGCCGTACGGGTACGGCAGCGGCCCCCCGCCCGGAAGGGCGAGGGGCCGTTCGGAGCTTCGGGCGGGGCGTCGTCGGCCCCCGCCACGGGCTCAGCCGCGCTGGATGCCGGTGGTGTCCTGAAGCACGCCCCGGCGACCGTCCTGGGTCTGGGCGATCAGGGCCTGGCCGCGCTGGTCGACGGCGAGGTACCAGGTGCCCGGCGCCAGTTCGGCGATCGGGGTCGGCGAACCGTCCTCCGGGTAGAGCGGCCGGGCCACCGGCACCGCGAACCAGAACGGCGCGAACTCGGGCGCGCCGCCCGGCGCACCGGCGGCCGGGGGAGTGGCGCCCTGCGGGCCGGGCTGCGGCCCGCCGAACGGCTGCGGCTGGCCGGGCTGGCCGCCGAACGACGGCTGCTGGGTGCCGGGGTAGCCGTAGCCGCCGCCCTGCGGCTGGCCACCGTACGGGGACGGCGCCGGGGCCGGGGCCGCCGCGCCGACCAGCGGGGCCCTGAACGCGGGGACGAGCTGGCCGCAGAGCGCGCCCGCCGCCAGCAGCAGCGTGGCGATGAAGCCGAGGATCAGCCCGGTGCCCGCGTCGAGGCTGAACTCGCCCATGTCGAAGGAGCCGGTCGGGTCGAAGATCGCGCCGAGGGCGGTCCAGGCCGCGAAGACCGTCAGCAGGACACCGATGTGGCCCAGCTCGATGCCGATGACCTTCGGCGCCCGGGGCAGCAGATGGGAGAGCGCGATCAGCGCGGCGCCGATGACACCGGCGAGATAGACGCCCAGCAGCAGGGCCCCGTTGTCCCAGGCGTTCGGCACGTCGTCACAGCTGCTTCCGGAGCAGTCGAACGTGTCGAGGAACGAGGCGATGAACAGCAGTACCGCTGCTCCGATCACCACGCCGTCGCCTCGTGTGAGGGAGCGGATGTTCACGTGTGAGTCCTTCGTCAATCGTCTCGGGTCGTCGTCGCATCGGGGCGTTCGGCGCGAGAGCGGGGGGTGACTCCCCCGTCACCCGGGTGAATCTATCGTCTGACGCGCGACGGCGTCTGCCCGGTATACGGACTCGTGGGGGCGGGAGTACGGGAAGGGACCGGATGGAAACCCGATCGGAATGGGATCGGGACCTGGGACGACGGGGCCGGGGCCGGGCGGAGGGCGGGGCGCGGACACCGGTCGCGCGGGCGATGTCCGGCGGTGCTGCCGACGGGGGAGAGAACCCGGTGCCCGTACGGCGTCCGCACTCCGTTCGTATGACTATCGGCGCGGCATTCGTCCGGCAATCGGCGGTGCGGGGGAGGGAGTGCGGCCCGGGAACCCGTACCCGGCGGGTGGATTGTCAGACCGGTGGACGCAGGAAGTCGCCGATCCCGGCCGCGAGCCCCTGGGCCGCCTTCTGGCGCCAGTCGGCGGCGGCGAGCAGTGCGGCGTCCTCGGGATCCGCCATATTTCCGCACTCGATGAAGACCTTGGGGACGGTGGAGAGATTGAGTCCGCCGAGATCGGTCCGGACCTGGAGCCCGGTACCACCGCCCAGGTAATTCGCCCGCCGGGCACCGGTGCTGAGGGCGAAGGCGTCGGCGATCCGCTCGCCGAGGGTCCGGGACGGTGCGACGATCGCGGTGGTGTCGGCGGCGCCGGAGGAGACCTTGCCGGGCAGGATCACATGGAAGCCCCGGTGGCCGACCGCCGAGCCGTCCGCGTGGACGGAGACGACGGCGTCTGCCTTCGCCTCGTTGCCGATCCGGGCCCGCTCGTCGATACAGGGGCCGTACGCCCGCGCGCCCGCCTCATGGGTGAGGACGACCTTCGCGCCCTCCCGCTCCAGCAGGACGCGAAGCCGCTGGGAGACATCGCGGGTGAAGGCGGCCTCGGTCGCGCCGTCGGCGGCGGCCGTGCCGGTGGTGTCGCACTCCTTGCGGTGGGTTCCGACGTCGACGAGCCGGTTGATCTCGGCGGTGTGCCGGAAGTTGCCGGGGTTGTGGCCGGGGTCGATCACCACGACCTTTCCGGCGAGCCGGCCTTCGGCCGTACCCCCGGTCCCGTCTCCGGTCCCGTCTCCGGCCGGGCTGCTCGCCGGGGCGGCGGTGGAGGCCGAAGGGGCGGCCCGGGGCCGGTCGTCGGCCGTATCGCCGCCGGACTGGCAGGAGACCAGTCCGGTGAGCGCGGCCGTCACCAGTACGGCGACGGCGCCGGTGACGGCGGGTCGTCGGCGGCGCGCCGGACCGGCGGTGCGTACGCCCGCTTTGGCCTGCTCGTGTGGCTCATGGGGCTCGGGCGACTCAGGCGACTCGGGTGGCTTGTGCTCATAGTGCGACACGACTGCGAGGGTAGACCCGGGAGGTCAGATTCCCGGGGCGATCCGCCGCAGGACACGGAGCGAGTCGGTCGCGGAGACCTCGGCGAAGGCGCCCGACGCGAGGGCCCGCAGATAGACGTGGTACGGCGGCCGGCCGCCGTCCGCCGGGTCGGGGAAGACGTCGTGGATCACCAGCAGCCCGCCGTCCGCGAGACGCGGCGCCCAGCCCTCGTAATCCCCCTGGGCGTGCTCCTCGGTATGGCCGCCGTCGATGAAGACCAGCCCGACCGGGGCCGCCCAGACCCGCGCGACCTGCGGCGACCGCCCGACGATCGCGATCACGTGATCCTCCAGACCGGCCCGCAGCAGGGTTCTGCGGAAGGTCGGCAGGGTGTCCATCCGGCCGACCTCCGGGTCGACCACCGACGGATCGTGGTACTCCCAGCCCGGCTGCTGCTCCTCACTGCCCCGGTGGTGGTCGACGGTGACCGCGACCGTCCCGGCGTCCCGCGCGGCGGCGGCCAGCAGGATCGTGGACCGTCCGCAGTACGTCCCCACCTCCACCAGCGGCAGACCCGGACCGGCCGCCGCCACCGCCGCCGCGTACAGGGCCAGCCCCTCCCCGGGCGGCATGAATCCCTTGGCCGCCGAGAACGCGGCGAGGACCTCCGGCGCGGGGGTGGGGGTGTGGCTCATGGCGGTTCCTTCGGTGGTGCGGGCGCGGCGGACGCCGCGATCGTTCGTACGGACGGCCCGGGTGCGGCCGTTCGGGCCATCCGGTCCGGCCGCCCATGGTGCACCACGGGAGACGGCCGCTCCGGGGCGGGTCGCTCCGGAACGCGGCGGCCGACGCGGACCAGGCCGCGCCCGGCTCACCTGGGAAAGCGGGAAAGGCGGGCCGGGCGCGGCCCCGGGCGTCGGGTCAGCGGCCCCGCCGCAGCCGTGCCGTATGGGCGTCGCGCAGCAACTCGGGCGCGCCCCGCCGGTGCAGCGGGGTCAGCGCCGACCAGACCCGCGCCCCGGCCGGCCGTTCGAAGTGGACGACGGTGGCCAGTGACACCTCGTCGCCCCGGACGTGGACGACGATATGACCGGTGATCATCCACGACCGGGCTTCGAGCAGGACCAGTCCGTCACGGCGTTCGGCGATCCGCCACCCGGCTATACGGTCCGGTGACGGCCCGCGCCGCAGCCGCAGTCCGAGGATGACCCGCCAGACGAACCAGCCCTTGCGGCCCGCGACCTCGTCCAGCGCCGTACGGGCCCACTCCTCGGGCGAGGTGTCCGACGCGCCCGGCGTGACCAGGGTGTAGACATCGCCGTAGTCGTGGCCGGGCGGGACGACGGCACTGATCGCCGGGGGAATGCCCGGCTCCTCGCGGATCTCCGGCGCGACGCTCCCGTTCCCCGGGGCGGCGCCCCCGCCGTCCGGTCCGCTCCGGCGGCCGGGACGGTCGGTACCTGTGGTCATCCTCGTCAACTCCTCGATCCGGTGGCGGGGGAGAGCCCGAGCACACCGGTGACGGCGTGCTCGGCGAGCAGTTCGTCGTACGGGGCCTGTCCGGCCAGCGCGACGACGGTTCCTTCGAGGGCGCCCACGAAGGCGAGCGCCAGGGTCCGGGTCGGCGGGCCGGGCGGGAGGGCGCCGGCGGCCCGGCCGGAGTCGATGAACCGGACGCAGTGCTCGACGAGTACGTCGTAGGCCCGTTCCACCGCCACTCCGACGGGATGGTCCTGGCCGGTGAACTCCAGCCGCAGGGCGATCGCGATCCGGGCCACCTCGCGGCGGCAGAAGACGGCATGGCCGCGCGCCAGGGTCAGCAGCGCCGCGACGGGATCGGGCTCCCGGTCGACGGCGTCGCCCACCTCCTCCTGCCAGGTGTCGAGCACCCAGCCGAGGGCGGCCAGCGTCAGCTCCTGCTTGTCCTTGAACTGGTGGTACAGGGCGCCTCTGGTGAATCCGGCGTCGGCGGCCACCTGTGCCAGGACGAGATTGCCGTAGCCGTAGCGGGAGAGCCCGCGGGCGGCCGACTCCAGCAGCGCGGCCCTGGTCCGGGCGCTGCGGGCCTGCGTCCCGCGCCCGCCACCGGGGCCCGGCCCGCCGGGCGCGGGCTGGCTGTCCGGACCGAAGCGATTCCGTACATGCATGTATGTATGTTATCGGGGCCCTGATCGGCCGCTCGATCGGCTCCTCTCCGATCGCTGTGCCCGGTACGGAATATGATCTCTCGTCATATATCGGCGGGTCCTGCTCCGTGCCCGGTGCGCGCCCGGGGGCGGAGCCGAGGGGTTGTCCACAGGGCGATGCGCGCGGCGGCGGTCACTGCGACCATGGCGGACATGTCCGAGTCTCCCCGACGGTCCCGCGTGCCGAACGAACCCTCCGCCGTCCCGCCGCCCGACGCCGCGCGGTCCGCCGCGCCCCGCCCCGGATCCGGGGCGGGGGCCGGCGCTCTGGCCGCCGCCGCGACCTCGGCCGCCGTGCCGCCCCCGGCGGTGCCCTTCCCGGCCGCGGCCCCGGACGCCGCGCCCCGGCGCCCGGGGCGCACCTGGCTGGTGCTGGCCGCGGCCTGCGCCGGTCAGTTCCTGGTCGTGCTCGACGTCTCCGTGGTCAATGTGGCCCTGCCGTCCCTCCGCTCGGACCTCGGACTCTCCACGGCGGCCCTCCAGTGGGTGCTCAACGCGTACACGATCGCCTTCGCCGGATTCATGCTGCTCGGCGGGCGGGCGGCGGATCTCTTCGGCCGGAGGCGGATGTTCCTGGTCGGCCTCGGGCTCTTCACCGCCGCGTCCCTCGCGGGCGGGCTGGCCCAGGAGGGCTGGCAGCTCATCGCCGCCCGCGCGGTCCAGGGCCTGGGCGCCGCCGTCCTCGCCCCGGCGACGCTCACCATCATCACCGCCGCCGTCCCGTCCGGCCCGGCCAGGACCCGGGCGATAGCCACCTGGGCCGCCGTCGGCGCCGCGGGCGGCGCTGCGGGCGGACTCGTCGGCGGGGCTCTGACCGAACTGCTCTCCTGGCGGTGGGTGCTGCTGATCAATGTGCCGATCGGTGTGCTGGTGCTGGCCGGGGCGGCGATCTCGCTCGCCGAGGGCCGCCGGGACCGGGGACGGCGGCTCGATCTGCCGGGCGCCGTGCTGGTGACCGCCGGTCTGGTCGCCCTGGCGTACGGCATCGTGGAGACCGAGACCGCCGGATGGGCCGCCGGGTCGGCACTGCTGCCCCTGGCCTCCGGGCTGGTGCTGCTCGGACTGTTCGTCGCCGTCGAGGCGCGGGCGGCGGCTCCGCTGATGCCCCTGAAGTTCTTCCGGTCACGGACGCTGAGCGCGGCCAACGCGACGATGCTGATGATCGGCTCGGCCTCCTTCTCCTCCTGGCTCTTCATGACGCTCTACGTCCAGAACGTGCTGGAGTACTCGCCGCTCAAAGCCGGGCTGGCGCTGATACCCAGCTCCATCAGCGTCGTCGTCGGCTCCAAACTGGCCCCGGCGCTGATGGCCAGGGCGGGGGCGCGCGCCGTCGCCGTGACCGGTGTCCTGGTGTCGGCGACCGGCTTCGGCCTGCAGTCGGCGATGACGGCGGAGGGCCACTACCCGACCATGATCCTCCTCCCGGGCGTGCTGATGATGCTGGGCGTCGGGCTGGCCCAGACCCCCCTCTCGTCCCTGGCCACCGCCGGAGCCCCGGCCGAGGACGCCGGACTGGCCTCCGGGCTGATCAACACCTCCCGCACGATGGGCGGCGCGCTCGGCCTGGCCGCCCTCGTCACCGTGGCCGCCGCCCGTACCGACGGCCGTACGTCCCCGGAGGCGTACACCGAGGGCTACGCCCTGGCGTTCCGCTGCGGCTCCGGGGTGCTGCTGGCCGCGGCGGTCCTGCTGCTCCTCTGGCTCCCACGCGGCGGCCGGGACGCGTAGGGCCTCTCTTCCGGATCTTGCCGGGGCTCGCGTGCCCTGGCGGCGCGGGTGGGGGTCCCCCGGGCGGAGCCCAGGGGGCGTACCCCCACCGCGGTGGCTCAATCCTCCGCCGTGCGATACACGGCACCGGACCCCGCTCACCATCCCGGCCTGATCCGGAAGAAGGACCCTGGAAGTCCGGCGGGGCCGGGTACGAACGGCCTGCTCGGGTGGGGGCGTACGCGGGGTGGCGCGGTGGCCGCGGGCGCGGGCGCGGGCGCGGGGGCGGGGCAGGCGACGGGCGGTGGGACAGGGCCCGGGGTCAGACGCCCTCGGCCGGGTCGGGTGCCGGGGGCGGGGTGCCGGCCGGGCCGGGCGCCGGGGCCTTGCCCGCGCGGCCGGTGCGGCGTGCGCGCCGCCCGCGTGGTGCGCGGGCGGTACCGGCCGGCGGCGACGGCGGTGGCGGTGCGAGGGCCGGGTCGATCACCTTCTCCCCGGTCAGGGACCGGCGGACCGCATGGACGAGGTCGTCGAGCGGGCCGTCCTTGACCAGGAGGCCCGCCGCGCCCGCCGCCAGGGCGCGTTCCGGATAGCCGGGGCGGGCGGAGCCGGCCAGGATCAGCACCCGGCAGTCGGGCATTTCGGCGAGCAGCCGGACCGTGGTGTCGAGGGCGTCCTCGCCGTCGGCCAGTACGGCGTCCAGCACGGCCACGTCCGCGTACCGGTCCCGGGCCGCGATCACGGCGTCCGAGCCCCGCTCCACCTCCGCGACCACCGTGAAGTCGGGCTCCAACCCCAGCAGCAGCGCCAGCCCGCCGCTGATCGTCCCCCGGTCCCCGGCGAGCAGGATCCGTACGGACACGGCCGGGCGATGATCCCGGGGCATTTCCTCCATATCGGCAGGGTATGTCGCGGCCCGCCCTCCGCGCGACACGGGCCGGACTCCTCGCCCCGTCCCTCACGACGCGTCCGTCACAGCTTGTCGCAGATCCCCCGGGCCGTCTTCAGATGCCCCTTCGCCTCGTCGTCGAGGGCGAACCGGCCGGCGATGATCGCCTGCGCCTTGCGGATGGCGTCGTGCAGCGGCTGGTGGGCCCGGTCCCTGTCCGCCGCCGCGCCGGAGGACGCGTAGGCGGCCGAGAAGCGGAGCATGGGTGCCTGGGAGTCCCCGGACTTCTTCGGTATGAGGGCCGACTCGTCGACCCCGGCCAGTGCCTCGCAGGCCGCGCGGGCGTCGTCCTTCGCGGTCGGACTCCCCGCCCGGCCGCTGCCGCCGTCGGCCTCGTCACCGGCGACGGCCCAGACGCCCCCGACCGCGCCCGCGCCGATCAGCAGACCCGCCAGCGCCGCCACGATCAGGGGCCCCTTGTCGCGCCGGGGCGGGTCCGGGGGAGCGGGGGCCGGTGGTCCGTAGGAAGGGCCGGGCGGTACGGGCGGCGGACCGAACGGTTCCGGCGGTACGGAGTTGCTTCCGGGCTGCTCGGGGGACGGCGGGCTCTGTGGCTGCATTCGCGCCACCCTACAAACCGGCCCGCAGATCGAAAGGCCCGGTCACGAAGGTGGAAGCATTTCGTGACCGGGCTCCGACGAACCGATTCCGGCTACCGCGCCCCGGGCTTGCGGTGCTTGCCGTGCGGCTCACCCGCGGAGTCGTCCGGAGCGGCCGGCCCCCGGTGCTTGCCGTGGCCCTCCGCGTCGGCGGCTTCGGCGTGCGGCCCGCCGCCCTGGGACTGGGCCGGGGGTGCTTCGGTACGGACTTCAGACATGGTGTGGAATTTCCCCGTCGTGGTTGCTGATCGTCGAACTTCACCGTTCACCGCGGTTCGCCGCCGGGCCGCCGGGACCGGAAGTCGCCGTCGAGCAGGCGAACTACGCGCAGGTCGGAGAGAGTTTAACCAGCCCGGCCGACACCCCTGAGTGGTGCCTGCTGCAACGGCACGGGCCGCAGCGCGACGGGGAGTTGCCCACCCGGGACCCCGGCCGTGACGGGCTCCGGGGACCCGGGGCCCGCCCCTTCGGCGGCCCCTCCGACGACGACCTCGACCGACTCGGCCACCTCGACCGACTCCGCCATGTCGGCTGCCTCCACCGCCTCGGCCGCCTCCGCCGTCTCCGCCCTCTCGGTCCGCCCCGCTACCTCCACTGCCTCAACTGCCTCCACCGACTCCGGTGGCGGTTCGGCCGGGGGCGTCAGCAGGGCCGTACCGCACGGCACCGCCGCCGTCGCGTACGGCAGCCGGAGCGTGCCCCGCTCGTCCCAGCGCCCGGCCCCCGGGAACCAGCCCGCGGGAGCGGCGCGTTGGTACAGCCGCCGACCCTCCGGCCGCCATACGCCCAGCCATCCGGCCCCCCGCGTCGCGACGGTGAACGCCACCGCGCAGCCCTCGGGCCGGAGCATCTGCCCCGGCTGCGCGGCGAACGGCGTCACCACCGCCGCCGGGACCCGCAGGCAGTCGGGGAAGCGCACCGGCCGCTCGCTGCCCAGTACGCCCCAGCCGATCCGCTCGTCGCCCGGCGCGTTCGAACGGACCACCAGCAGCCCGCTGTCCGGCTCGGCCAGCAGCAGCCGGTCGTCGCTCTCCGGGGCGATCTGGAGCAGCGGGGAGACCTCGCCGCCGCGTTCCAGGTCGACCGCGACCGCCTTCACCGGCCCGTCGTCGTGCCGCCGCTGGTCGAGGGCGAGCAGTCGCCCCGTACGGTCGAGCCAGACACCGCCGGCGCAGCGGCCCGGGACCTCCGCGACGAGTTCGGGCCCGAATCCCCGGTCGGCCAGCTGCCAGACCGCCGTCGACGTCCGGCCGGGGACGAGGACATGCGCACGGGTACCGCAGGGCGTCGGCGGGAGCAGCCGGACCTCGCCCGGGACGCCCGGCGGTGCCTCCACCCCGCCCAGCGGCAGCTCGCCCGTCTCCGGCCCGGTGGGGTAGAGGAGGGAGAACAGCCGCCGCCCGCCCACCCGGCGGTGGATCAGCACCCGCCCGTCGGCCAGCGGCAGGACCTCGGAGTCCCGCTCCTCCGGCTGGTGCGCGGGGAGCGGTACCGCGTACGGCTCCGGTCCGCCGAGGGTCCACCGCTCCGGGAACAGCGCGTCGTCCCGGCCCGCCAGCCGGGCCGCGTAGGCCCCGTCGGCGGAGAGTACGAGCCGTGCGGAAACGGGCGTACGAACGGGCTGGCCGCGGCCCTTCCGGGCGGCCGTGCTCGGCAGCACGATGGTGGATGTCGCCGTCGTCTCGACGGTACAGGCTGTCATCGGTCCGTCACCTCCGGCCACGAAGCTAGATTTCGCACTTCCTGCCGAACAACGCCGTACCGGTCACTTCACACAAATGGGCGACGGCCGGGTGATTCGGCGCCGGATGAGGGACGGGATGTGCTGCCCGGGCGGATGGAGCAGGAGGGTCCCGAGCCTTGACCGCGTTGAGCTGGAACGTTTCAGCATCGGGTGGGCCCGGCGCTCGGCCGCGGGAACGGCCGCCGACCGTTCCGGGCCGTACGGCCTCTCGGCGGCGGGCCCCGGAGTCCGCCGCCCCCGGACTCCCGGCCCGGGAGGCCGGGAGCCTCCGCCACCCGGACCGGCCGGTGTGATGATCGGGCCGGAGTTGTGGACAGGGCAGGCCGACGGGTGACGGGGCGCGGGTAACCTGTGTCCCGTGCCCCGCCTCTCCGAAGTCATCGCCGCCCTCGACGCCCTGTGGCCCCCCGAGCGGGCCGAGCAGTGGGACGCCGTCGGGACCGTCTGCGGCGACCCCGATGCCGAGATCGACCGGGTGCTGTTCGCCGTCGACCCCGTCCAGCGGATCGCGGACGAGGCGGTGGCCCTCGGCGCCGGTCTTGTCGTCACCCACCACCCCCTCTATCTGCGGGGGACGACGACGGTCGCGGCGGACCATTTCAAGGGCCGGGTCGTCCACACACTGATCAAGAACGACATCGCGCTCCATGTCGCGCACACCAACGCCGACACCGCGGACCCCGGTGTCTCCGACGCCCTCGCGGGCGCGCTCGATCTGCGGGTCGTCGGACCCCTGGTGCCTGACCCCACCGACCCCTCGGGCCGCCGGGGCCTCGGCCGGATCTGTGAGACGCCCCGCCCCGAGACCCTCGCGGCCTTCGCCGAGCGGGCCGCGAAGCGCCTCCCGGCGACCGCCCAGGGCATCCGGCTCGCGGGTGACCCGGACGCCACGGTGCGCCGGGTCGCGGTCAGCGGCGGCTCGGGCGACAGCCTCTTCGACGCCGTCCGCGCCGCGGGCGTGGACGCCTTTCTCACCGCCGACCTCCGCCACCACCCGGTCTCCGAGGCCACCGAGCACTCCCCGCTCGGACTGGTGGACGCCGCGCACTGGGCCACCGAGTGGCCGTGGTGCGAGCAGGCCGCCGCGCAGCTCGACGCGATTTCCGACCGGCACGGCTGGGGCCTGCGCGTCCATGTCTCGGCCACGGTCACCGATCCTTGGTCATCCCATACCTCTTCCTCTGGAGCCCCCAACTGAACGCCGCGCCCGCCGACCAGATCCGACTTCTCGACGTCCAGAACCTGGACGTACGCCTCTCGCAGCTCGCTCACAAGCGGATGTCGCTGCCCGAGCACGCCGAGCTGGAGTCACTGACCAAGGACCTCGCCCAGCTCCGCGATCTGCTGGTCGCGGCGCAGACCGAGGAGAGCGACACCGCCCGCGAGCAGACCAAGGCGGAGCAGGACGTCGACCAGGTGCGCCAGCGAGCCGCCCGCGACCAGCAGCGGCTGGACTCGGGCGCCATCACCTCCCCCAAGGATCTGGAGAACCTCCAGAAGGAGATCGTCTCCCTCGCCCGCCGCCAGGGCGATCTGGAGGACGTGGTCCTCGATGTGATGGAGCGCCGCGAGGCCGTCCAGGAGCGGGTCGCCGAGCTGACGTCCCGGGTCGAGTCCGTCCAGGCCAAGGTGGACGACGCCACCGCCCGCCGGGACGCCGCCGAGCGGGAGCTGGACGACCAGACCGCTACGGTCACCAAGGAGCGCGAGGCCGTCTCCGCCGCCGTCCCCGCCGATCTGCTGAAGCTGTACGAGAAGCTCCGCGTCCAGCAGGGCGGGGTGGGCGCCGCCCGGCTCTACCAGCGCCGCTGCGAGGGCTGCCGGCTCGAACTGAACATCACCGAGGTCAACGACGTCCGCAAGGCGGCGCCGGACACCGTGGTCCGCTGCGAGAACTGCGGCCGGATCCTGGTCCGTACCGGCGAGTCCGGGCTCTGATGGCTACGTTCGTCGTCGAGGCGGACGGCGGATCCCGGGGCAACCCCGGCCCGGCGGGCTACGGCGCGGTGGTCCTCGACGCCACCACCGGCGAGACTCTCGCCGAGGCCGCCGAGTTCATCGGCGTCGCCACCAACAACGTCGCCGAGTACAAGGGCCTGATCGCCGGGCTGCGGGCGGCCCACGGGCTCGCGCCCGACGCGACCGTCCGGGTCCGGATGGACTCCAAGCTGGTCGTCGAGCAGATGTCGGGCCGCTGGAAGATCAAGCATCCCGATATGCGCCCGCTGGCGGCGGAGGCGGCGGAGATCTTCCCCCGCTCGGCCGTGACGTACCAGTGGATCCCCCGGGAGAAGAACAAGCACGCGGACCGGCTCGCCAATGAGGCGATGGACGCGGGCAAGCGGGGCGAGCAGTGGGAGCCCGCGCGCTCCACGGCGGCGCTCGCCACCGCCGGGACGTCCGCCGCGGAGTCCCGGACCGTGGGCGACGCCGCCGCGGGCGCCGCCAAGGCGCGGGCCGCCCTCCGCACCACTACGCCCGAGACCGTGCCCCCGGCCGCGGCGGCCGGGGACCACGTCAACGGTACGGATCTCACCACCCCCGCCGCCGCGCCCCTGGGCTGGGCCGCCCCCGCCGACCTCGGCGCCCCCACCACCTTCGTCCTGCTGCGCCACGGCGAGACGGCGCTCACGCCCCAGAAGCGGTTCTCGGGCAGCGGCGGCGACGATCCCGAGCTGTCCCCGGCCGGGCTGCGGCAGGCGGAGGCCGTGGCGGCGGCACTGGCCGCCCGCGGCACGATCCAGGAGATCGTCAGTTCGCCGCTGAAGCGCTGCCGGCAGACCGCCGAGTCGGTCGCGGCCCGGCTCGGGCTCGACGTCCGGGTCGAGGACGGGCTGCGGGAGACGGACTTCGGCGCCTGGGAGGGGCTCACCTTCGGCGAGGTCCGGGAGCGCCATCCCGACGACCTCTCCGCCTGGCTGGACTCCGCGAAGGCCGCGCCGACCGGCGGCGGCGAGAGCTTCGCCGCCGTCTCCCGCCGGGTGTCGGCGGCCCGTGACCGGCTGATCGCCCGCTCGGCCGGGCGTACGGTCCTGGTGGTCACGCATGTGACCCCGATCAAGACCCTGGTCCGGCTGGCCCTCGGTGCCCCGCCGGAGTCCCTGTTCCGGATGGAGCTGTCGGCGGCGTCCGTCTCGGCGGTGGCCTACTACGGCGACGGCAACGCCTCGGTACGCCTCCTGAACGACACGTCCCACCTCCGCGGCTGACCCGCCGTCCCCCCGTGCCTCCGGGCGCGGGGGTACGGGAACCCCGGCCCCGCGTGCCCCTTCGACCAGGGGCGCGGCGGGGCCGTGGTACTGCCGGGGCGTGGGCACCTCCGGCCGCCCGGCGCGCTGTTCGGTGGAGCACCCCGCCTCAGGGCGGCCCGTGACGCGACAGGCGGCGCCGGACACCGCCCGAACCGGGACGGGGAGCCGTCCGTCGCTACGGGGCGAGGCGCCGGACCGCGCCGGAAGGCGCGGGCGGCCGGGCGGGGCGTCAGGACCCGCAGGCTCCTGGAACGCCCGGCCCGGCGGGGACGGGCCGGGGCGTCAGGACGCGGACGGGCGCGCCAGTTCGGCCGCCTCCGCCGCGAGGTCCCGGATCCGGGTCCAGTCCTTGGCCGCGATGGCGTCCGGCGGCAGCATCCAGGTACCGCCGACACAGGCCACATTGGGCAGGGAGAGATAGACGGCGGCGGACTGCCGCGAGATGCCGCCCGTCGGGCAGAACCGGGCCTGCGGCAGCGGACCGGCCACGGACTTCAGATAGGGCGCGCCCCCGGCGGCCTCGGCGGGGAAGAACTTCATCTCCGTCACGCCCCGCTCCAGCAGCGCCACGACCTCCGACACCGTGGAGACCCCCGGCAGGAACGGCACGCCCGAACTCCGCATGGCCGCCAGCAGCCCGTCCGTCCACCCCGGGCTGACCAGGAACCTGGCCCCCGCCCGGACCGCCGTCTCCACCTGCTCGGGGGAGACGACCGTACCCGCGCCGACCACGGCCTCCGGCACCTCGGCGGCGATGGCCCGGATCGCGTCCGGGGCGGCCGGGGTCCGCAGCGTCACCTCGATCGCGGGCAGTCCGCCCGCGACCAGCGCGAGGGCGAGAGGGACGGCGTCCTCGGCGTTCTCGATGACGACGACGGGGATCACGGGCGCGAGATCAAGCACGGAGGTCATAGGGGCCATCCTGCCGGGACGCCTCATTGTCTGCAACGGGCGTTGCGCATGTTGCAACATGCTGATGTCGTGGCGGTGCTTCGGTGCTTCGGCTCAGCGGTCCGGTGCTTCCGCCCCCGCGGTCCGTTCAGTGGATACTGCGCACGATCACATCGAGCGCCCACGGCCGGTCCGCGCGGGCCGGGGGCTCCGCCTCGACCACATGTCCCAGCTCCCGCAGGGTCTCCACCAGCCGGGCGGGATCCTTCGGCCGGGCCCCGGAAACCAGCAGGTCCCGGACGATCCGGCCCTTGGTCGCCTTGTTGAAGTGGCTGACCACGGAACGCTTCTCGACCCCGTCGGCCATCTGCGAGTGGAGCACCCGGACCGTAGCCGTCCGCCCCGCCACCTCGCCCCGGGGCTTCCAGGCCGCCGCATAGGCCGACGACCGCAGGTCCAGGACCAGTCCGCCACCGGCGGCCTCGGGCAGCGCGGACTCCATCGGCTCCCGCCAGTGCGCGGCCAGCTTCCCCAGGCGCGGCAGCTGGACACCCATGGAGCAGCGGTACGACGGAATGCGGTCGCCCACCCGTACGGCACCCCACAGCCCGGAGAACACCAGCAGAGACGCGCGGGCCCGCCGCTTGGCGGCGGCGTCGAGCGTCGCGAGACCCAGCGCGTCGTAGAGGACGCCCGTATAGATCTCCCCGGCGGGCCGGGCTCCGGCCGTCCGCAGCTCCACGTTCTTGGCGATCTCGCCGCGCAGCCCCTGGCTGAGGCCGAGGACCTCCGCCGCCTTCTCCTCGTCGGCGGCGCACAGCTCGACCAACTCGTCGAGTACGGCGGCCCGCGCGGTACCGAGACCGGGCAGCGCCAGCGACTCGGGCTTGAGCGGGGCACCGCGACCGGAGGCGGCCTTGCCCTCGGACGGCGGCAGCAGCACGAGCACGAACGTTCTCCTCACAGAGTGAAACGGGGAGGCGGGAGGCGGGGCGGCGCCCCGCGCAAGCGTACGCCTCCGGGGAGGCCGGGCCGCCCGGGGAGGAGTACGGGCGGACCGGCCCCGGAGTGGTCGGCGGCGGTGCCGCCGACCAGTCATTGGGTGGACACGCTTATCCCCAGTGGCCAGGTCGAACGCTGGTCCGGCCGGACGATGCCGATCGCCGGCCCGCCGCAGCCCGCCCGGTCGTGGACGAAGACGTAGTTGTTGGTGCGGTTCTCCACGGTGAGGGGGCGGTGGGCGCTGGTGAAGCAGCCGCTGGGGTCGTGGTGGACGGTGCCGTTGACGATCAGATCACCGGTCCCGGCGTAGGCCGGACTCGTGGCCGACGGCACTCCGGCGGTCAGGCTCGCGGCGGCGGCGAGGGTACCGAGCACGATGGTGAGACGGCGCATGACGATGACCTCCGAGGATCGACGATCGAGGGTTGTGGCCGGGCGCTGGATGCGCACGGGAGCGAGCGGGCGCGGTCGGTTCGTACCTCCGCCGTCCGTCTTCTCGGCCCCGTGTCATCCACGTTAGGCAGCGCCGCCGCTACGTACAGTCACCCTTGCGGGTGAACGCGGCGGCGGCGCCGTGCGCCCCCGGCGAAGCCGCAGGCAGCGTGCCCGGCGGCGACGTAAACCCCGCTGGCGTACCCTCGCCACGCCCACGCCCACGCCCACGCCCACGCCCACACACACCCACGCCCACACACACCCACGCCCACACCCACACCCGCGCCACAGCCTGAAGTTCCACCGCCCCCGGAGGCCGCCCGCCGACCTCGTGCCCGAGCGTCACGCCCGGACCACCCGCCGAACTCCCAGGCACAGGCCCAGGCCCCGGCCCCGGCCTCAGCTCCCACCCCCGCTCCGCCGCCTCGCCCCCCGCTCCGCCGCGCGCCGATGTCCGTGTCGACCTACGCTCGACGCATGCCCCGCCGCCTGATCCGCGCCGGTGGCGCCGCCGAAGCCGCCGCGCTGCCCGAGGCCCTGCGCGAGCTGAGGACGGAGCTCGGCGTACCGGACCACTTCCCCGCCGAGGTGCTCGCCGAGGCGGAGTCGGCCGCCGCCGCGCCCCGCCCCCCGGGCCCCGCCCCCCTGGACGCCACCCGTCTCCCCTTCTTCACCGTCGACCCGCCCGGCGCCGCCGATCTCGACCAGGCGGTCCATCTCGCCCGCCGGGACGGCGGCGGCTACCGCGTCCACTACGCCATCGCCGATGCCGCCGCCTTCGTCACCCCCGGCGGAGCGATCGACTCCGAGGCCCGCCGCCGGGTCCAAACCCTCTACTTCCCCGACGAGTCGGTCCCCCTTCACCCGCCCGTACTCTCCGCCGGGGCCGCCAGTCTGCTGCCCGACGGCCCCCGCCCCGCCCTGCTGTGGCGGATCGACCTCGACGCCGAAGGCCGTACCGTCTCCGCCGACGTCCGCCGGGCCACCGTCCGCAGCCGGGAACGCCTCGACTACGCCACCGCCCAGCGCCGGATCGACGACGGCACGGCCGGCGAACCCCTCGCCCTGCTCCGAACCGTCGGCCGACTGCGGGAGGAGCGGGAACGCGAACGCGGCGGGGTCTCCCTCGGCGTCCCCGAACAGGAGATCGTCCGCCGCGACGGCGGATACGCCCTCGGCTACCGCGCCCCGCTTCCCGTCGAGGGCTGGAACGCCCAACTGTCCCTGCTCACCGGCATGGCCGCCGCCGACATCATGATCGAATCCGGTACGGGAATCCTGCGGACGCTCCCCACCGCCCCCTCCGGCGCCGTCGCCCGGCTCCGGCTCACCGCGCGGGCGCTCGGCGTCGACTGGCCGCACCACGTCCCGTACGCCGAGGTGATCCGGTCCCTCGACCCCAGCCAGCCCCACCACGCCGCGTTCCTCACCGAATGCACCACCTTGCTGCGCGGTGCCGGTTACGCGGTCTTCACCGGCGGGCGGCTCCCCGATCCGACCGTCCACGCGGCCGTCGCCCACGCCTACACCCACTGCACGGCGCCCCTGCGCAGGCTCGTGGACCGCTATACCGGTGAACTGTGCCTCGCCGCCCGCGCCGGACAGGGCGTCCCCGAGTGGATCCTGGAGGCCCTCGCCGACCTCCCGGCGACGATGGCCCGGGGCGCGCGCCGGGCCGCCGAGGTCGAGCGGGAGTGCGTCGACATCGTGGAGGCGGTACTGCTGCGCGACCGGGTCGGGGAGACCTTCGACGGTGTGGTGACCGACGTCCGGGAGAACGACCCGGCCGCCGGTACGGTCCAACTGCGCGACCCGGCCGTGGTCGCCCGCGTCACCGGCGACGGCGCCCTGCCCCTCGGCGAACCGCTGCGGGTCCGGCTGGCCCACGCGGACCCGGCGGCCCGCCCCGGCACCGCCCGGGTCCTCTTCACCCCCGCCTGAACACCCGCTCTCCCCGCCCGCTTCAGGCCGTTCGCACCCCGCCGCCGAGCGCGGCCACCAGCGCCTGCGGATCGTCCGCGTGGAACCGGACCGTCCGCGCGGTACCGGCCCGCCCCAGGGGACGGGTGTACGTCACCGGGGACACCAGGTCCACCGCGACATTCGTCTGTCCGCCCACGGCCAGATCGACCGAACCGTCGTCGTGGGCGGTGATCAGACCCCCGGGCGGGAACCTGCGGTCGATCCGGACCCGGACGATGTCCCCGGCCGGTATCCGCAGATCGAACAGGGCGCCGTAGCGCAGCCGCAGCGACCCGTCCGCGCCCGCCACATGGGGACGTACGGCACACGCCGCCTGCATCCCCACCATGAACACGGTGCCGTACACCCCCAGCACCAGCAGCACCAGATGGACCACCGGCCAGGGGATCAGAAACGCCAGGGCCGCCGTCTCGACCACCGAGAGGCCGATCAAGGACCACATCGTCGCGGACTGCGGCGCGGTGTACCCGGCGGCGTGATCGCCGGGGCCGACCCCGTGCGTGCGCCGCCGTACCCGGAACCAGATACTGCGCAGACACCGCACCTCGTGGACCATCAGCCGGACGGCGACCCGGGGCAGCAGCCCGTACGCGGTCTCGCGCAGCGCCGCGACCCGCGACAGGCCCCGGCGGCGGGCCGAGAGCCAGCCGCGCAGCAGCAGTACGGTCTCCACGACGACGGCGGCCACGACCAGGATCCGGGCGAAGAGGACCACCGCACGCGGCAGGGGGACCCCGGCGGCGGACGCGATCAGCAGGGGCAGTTCGACGGGGACGAGCGCCCACATCACCCGGCGGACGGACGTACGGCCCGTCATGTCCCCTCCTCACGGGCACCGCCCGCGTCGCCCGAACCGGCCACCGGAGCCTCCGGCGACCCGGCGGCCAGTTCGGCCCGGCGCGCGTCGAGCGCCGTCAGCATCCGGTGCACGACGGCGGCCTGGGCGGGCGTGAAGTCGGCCAGGAAGGCATGCCCGAAGGCGCCGCCGTCGACCATCGGCGCGTCCCCGATCAGGGCGATCAGCGTGTCCGGCAGCCGGGCGGCGAGCGCGTCGCCGAGCGGGGCGACCCGGGGGTCGTCCGGATCCGCGTCCGCCAGCTCGTCCAGCGCCTCGTACAGCTCCAGGCCCTCCCCGGCCATCGGCCGCAGCGCCTCGTACATCGGCCCCCGGTCCTCCGGTGCCAGCACGGTGTCCAGCAGCGCCAGATGGTCCCGGTCCTTGGCCGCCATCGGGGACGCGGTCGGCGGCAGCGCCGCCAGCAGCCCGGCCAGCTCCGGCGATACCGGCCCCTCGGCGGGCAGGGTCCCCTCCCGGGCCCGGGTGATCAGCTCGCCCAGCCGCTCCCGCCGCCGGTCCAGCTCGGCCCGCTGCCGGGCCAGGTCCAGGTCCAGCTCCTCCAGCACTTCCACCAGCTCCCGCCCGGCGTCGTCCGCCAGGACGTCCCGTACCTCGGCGAGCCCGAGCCCCAGCTCGGTGAGGCGCCGGATCCGGGCGAGTACGACCGCGTGGCGCAGCCCGTAGTCCCGGTAGCCGTTGGGCAGCCGGTCCGGCTCCGGGAAGAGCCCGAGATGGTGGTAGTGGCGTACGGTCCGCGGGGTGACCCCCACGAGTGCGGCGACTTCTCCGATCCTCATGGGTCCAGTGGAAACCCTGACGCCGCGACAAGGTCAAGCGACGGCGTGCCGGGCCACCCGGGCCGGGTAGCATGGACGGCACGGCAGACGAGCCGGGCGGACGGCCGCGTGGGGATCCCCGGATCCCCCCGAGGAACGTCCGGGCTCCACAGGGCAGGGTGGTGGCTAACGGCCACCCGGGGTGACCCGCGGGACAGTGCCACAGAAAACAGACCGCCGGGGATCGTATCCGTACGGCCCCCGGTAAGGGTGAAACGGTGGTGTAAGAGACCACCAGCGCCTGAGGTGACTCAGGCGGCTAGGTAAACCCCACCCGGAGCAAGGTCAAGAGGGAGCGCTTCGGCGTTCCTGCGCGGACGTTCGAGGGCTGCTCGCCCGAGTCCGCGGGTAGACCGCACGAGGCCGGTGGCAACACCGGTCCTAGATGGATGGCCGTCGCCCCATCGGTCGCGAGGCCGACGGGGAAACAGAACCCGGCGTACGGCCCGGCTCGTCTGCCCCTCAAAAGTGCTCCCGGACAATCCTTCGGACGTCTCCGGCTCCGGGCGGCCTTCGGGACGCCCCCGGGCTCCGTCCCGGCACCTCCTGGCATTCCCCGCTTCTTCCCGCGTCGGCGTGATCGCGTTCCGGGTGTGCCCGTATCCGCCTCCCGCAGTCGGATGCGGTGAAGATCCGTACACCGTAGAAGAGGCTTGAATCAGTCTTGGTACTGTCCAGGTTGCCAAAACGGATACCGGCGGGGGCGATAGGCATGCCGAGCTACCACGAAGTGATGACCACCGATCTGTCGAAGCTGACGGCGGCGGCCGCCAAGTGGGACGAGACGGCGAACGATCTCCGGGACAAGACCGAGCCGCCGTACCGGGACGACGTGCACGGCGTCTCCCTCGGCGGCCCGGCCTGGAACGGGCTGAGCGCGACCGCGGCCAACGCCCGGTTCGACGTCACGCTCAAGGAGATCCAGGCGGCCCAGAAGCAGGCCAGAGCCGTCGCGTCGCTGCTGCGCGACGCCCACGCCCAGTTCGTGACCCTCAAGAAGGGGGTCGAGCAGGCCCGGGACGACGCGGTCAAGGCCGGGATGAAGGTCTCCGACCAGGGCGTGTGCCACTACGACTTCTCGAAGGTGGAAGCGGGGGACGCCGCGGCCATCCGCCGCGACCCCGACCTGCCCGGGGTCGAGCGGTCCTGGACCGAGCGGATCCGTACCGCGGTCAAGGCCGTCGACGACGCCGACGAGGGCGTCCGGATCGCCCTGACCGAAGTGGTCAAGGACAGCGACCCGCTCGGCGGGATGCCCGGCGGCTTCAACTCCGGGGCCAAGGGCGACGTCGAGTCGTACGAGGCGGATCTCGCGGAGGACATCGCGGGACGGCTCGCCGACGGCAAGAAGGTGTCGGACGAAGAGATGGCGCAGCTGGAGCGGGCGCTGCGGGACAACCGGGACGACAAGGCGTTCAGCCAGGAACTGCTGCGCGATCTCGGCCCGAATGCCGTGATCAAGCTGGGCAATGAGCTGAACGAACGCTCCCAGGACGTCGAAGGCGAGAAGAAGCTCCAGCTCGCGGAGGTGACGAAGAACTTCGCCAACTCCATGGCGACGGCCACCGCCGTCCCCGGCAGCGTCAAGGACCTGCCGCCCGGTTCGCCCGCGTTCACCGCCTGGATGAACAGCAAGGAAGGCGCCTTCTACCGGGAGTGGACCACGGCGATGCAGAAGGAGGGGACGAAGAACTTCGGCCCCAACACCAATCCTCTGTACGGCTATCAGTCCTATGTGAGCCTGATGCAGCACGCCGACAAGGACTTCGACGACCAGTTCCTGTACGACCTCGGTGTGCAGACCATCAAGGCCGAGAAGGAGCAGCCCGGCATCTTCACGATGTGGGGCCCCGGGCACAAGGGCATGGAGACCGACGCCGTCGACGGCGTCCTCGGCCTGATGAGCCGCAACCCGGACGCCGCCACCGCGTTCTTCGACCCCGAGGGCAACGGCTCGGGCAAGGACCACGTCGGCAACGACCATCTGAAATATCTGCTGGGCAGCGGTGACGACGCCCGCGAGTGGCCGAAGAACACCATCACGGGCATGGTCGTGAAGGACTTCGACGACCCGACCAGCCGGATGGGGCTCGGCAAGGCCCTGGAGGCGGCGGCCACCGGCAACGAACCGCTCCGTGAGGGGCAGCGGGGCGACGCCTCCGCCCCGCACACCGCGGCGCAGGCCCGGGTCATGCAGGGCGCGATCAATGTGCTGGACGACGGCGCCGGGGGCGAGGAGATCCACTCCAACCTGCGGAAACCGCTGGGGCACGCGATCGCCGACTACGCGGCCGACAACCACAACATCCTCGCCGAGAACGGCACCAAGTACGGCAGCCCGCAGGGCAAGGACACGATCTGGACCAGCGGCGACGACGCGGGTATCACCGTCGGCAAGGACAGCCTCACCCGGGTCATGCGCGGGGTCTCCGCCGACGACCAGACCTACGCCCTCCTCCAGGACACCCAGCGCCAGTACGCCCTCGACCAGCTGTCCCGGGCGCCGGAATCCGGCGGCAGCAGCAATGACGCCTGGAAGAACCCGGCCCGTGACCTCGGCGCCGTCACCGGTGCGATGAACTCCATCGGCTCCGATGTCATCCTCGACGAGCGCGACGGCAAGATCAGCGCCGCCAATGACATGGCCAAGTACGCCTACCACGGCGTGGGCGCCCCGATCACCGGACTGCCGGTGCTCGGCGACACGGCACAGCGGCTGGTCGACGCGGCGACCTACGAATGGTCGAAGGACGTGGCGGACGCGGCCAGCTCCCAGGCCCAGGAGAAGAACTCGGACCACTACGCGTCCGGTATCAACGGGACCTACGACATGATCGACCGCTGGGCAGTGGAGCGGGGCGTCGACATCGACGACGAGAGCAACGCGAAGAACGACCCGAACTGGGTCGCCTGGCAGGCCATGCGGGACGAGGCGAAGCAGTCGTACGGGACGTCACGCGGCGACTCGGCCGTCTATCTGGGCTGGGAGTAGGCGCGTTGAACAACGAAACACAGCCCCGGAACGACGCTGCCGACGTCGCCGACGGCACCGCGATACGGCGGCGGTCCCGGCGAGGCGCCTGGATCACCGCCGCGCTCGCCGCGATCGTGCTCATCGGCGGCACCTTCACCTACTTCAACACCAATCTCCTCGAATCGGGCCGCCTCTGCTACGGCTGGGTGACCCCGGACGAGGCGGACCGGGCCCTCGGCGGCGGAATCGGCAAGGTGACGGCGTCCGAGGGTTCGGCCGGGACCTGCACGATGGAGAAAGCGAGCTGGCTGCCGGGGGAGGAACGGCGGATCAGCCTGAGGGCCGACACCGAGAACAAGGGATTCCCCTTCCCCAGCGGCGTCTGGAAGCTCTCCGGGGATATGCACGTCCTGTCGGGCGGCACCCACGGCGCGTACGACAAGTGGGGCGGCTGGGCGATGCTCCCCGCGGCCTGCCAGAAGGTGACGGGCGACGACCGGGAGGGGCCCGTCGCCCTGACCGCCTCCGTCTTGAACGGAAGCGAGCCGGGTGACACCGACGGCATGGGCCGGTTCCTCGCCTCGGCCGCGCGCGGACTCACCAAGGCGGCCGACTGCGGCGCGCCGGGCTACGGCGACACCGCCGACCGTACCTCCGCCCCCTCGGGCAAGCGTCCCGCCGACCTCGCCAAAGCATGCGGAATCGAAGGCTTCCGGCTCGACGGTCTCCGAGGCCCCCGGGGCGAGCGGGTGACCGAGCGGATCATCGGGGAGCCGGGGCAGGCGGTGTACTGCGATCTCACCTTCGAAGGCGACGAGACAGGGCCGTTCGCCCGGTTCGCCGCCGTCGGCGATCCGCCGCTGGTCGCGACCTTCGGGGACCGTCGGTTCACCCGCGCCCGCTGCGACGGCGCGGAAACGGTCTTCGCCCACGACCTCAGGTACTTCGACAAGAGCGAGCTGGCCGCCATGCGCATGCCGGACAGCGCGCGGTTCAGCAAGGCGTTCGGTGACGCGGCACGCGCCGCACTGCGCTGCCCGTAACAGCGGCGATGTGCGGGACGACGCGTACGGCGATACGCGAGACGGCCGGGACGGCACGGCCGACGAGACAAGGGGGCAGCACAACATGACGAACGATCCCGGTATACGACTCAACCAGCTTCCGGCCGACCCCGGCGGCAACAGCGGTCCGGGCCTGCTGGGCCCGAATCTGGCCTCGACCCCGGCGGAGAAGAAGAAGGCCGCGAACTCCATCGAGAACACCGTGGAGCCGGGCGCCCGCAAGGCGGGCACGCTGGCCGACGAGGCCACCGGGGCCGCGGTGAAGGAGTTCGGGCCCAAGGACGGGGACGGCTGGGCGACCTCGGGTGCGCTCAAGGGCGCGCAGACCACCTGGGACGGGCAGATCCAGACTCTGCTGCGCCGTCTGGGCGGCGAGAAGCAGGCGCTCCGGGCCACGAGCACACTCCTCGGCGGGACGGACGTCCATGTGGGACTGAGCGCCCAGCGGGTTCCGTCGCCCTTGGACGGCTACTAGAGACGACCCGGCGGGCCCTGCTCTCAGGGCGTGACGGCGGCGGCGTCGAGGGGGGCGAGCAGCTCGCGCGCCTCTTCCGCTTCCGGAGCGTCCAGGGCTTCCAGCAGGGACCCCGCCTCCTGCCAGCAGGCTCGCGCGCGGTCGGGCTGGCCCAGGGCGGAGAGGGCCCGGCCGAGGGTGATCAGGACGATGCCGCGGATCCGGTCGCCGCCGATGCAGCCGGTGGCGAGGGCCTGTTCGCAGTGCCGGGCGGCCCGGGCGGCATGGCCGATGGCCAGTTCGGCCCGGGCGATCCGGAAGTGGGCCGTGCCCTGCCAGAGGAGTTGTCGCTCGGTCTCGAAGACCTCCATGGCCTCGGAGAGCTGTTCCAGGGCGTCCGCGTGCCGCCCGGCCTGGGTGAGGGCGACGCCCAGGGCGTAACGGGCGTTGGCGAGGGGGAGGGTGTGCCCGATCCGCTCGTAGACGGCGATGCCCTGCCGGGCCAGGTCGACGGCCTCGGCCACCCGGCCCTGGACCAGCCGGAGCCTGGAGAGATTGCAGAGCGCACCGGCCTCCGCCGAATCGCTGTCGACGCGGCGGGCTCCCTCGGCGGCCCGGCGCAGGAACTCCTCCGCCGCCTCGTACCGGCCCTGGTTGAAGGCGATGATGCCGCGGTCGTTGTCCGCCCAGTAGCCGAGGACGGGGTCGTCGACGACGGTGGCGAGTTCGGCGGCGATCCGGGCCTCGTCGTCGGCGTCCTCGTACCGTCCGGCGATCAGACGGACATGGGTCATCGAGATCCGGGCCCTGGCCTCGGACCCGGCGTCCCCGCAGGACCGCGCCGCGTCCCGGACGGCCGGCGCCGCCGTCTCGTACTCCCGGGAGTACGTACCGGACTCGGCCAGGCTCCGGGTGACCCAGAGCAGGTCGGCGGCGAGCCGGAGCCGTCTGCCGCCGGTGGCCTGCCGGGCCCCGGCCAGCAGCTGGGGCGCCTCGGAATGCAGCCAGTCGACGGCCTCCCGCCGGGTACCGAAGGCGAGGCCCGGATGTCCGGTAGGCCCGAAATCGCGGGGCAGAAGGTTCCCCGGACGCAGGCCGTCGTAGACCCGGGTCGCGGTGGCGAGATAGAAGCCGAGCAGCCGTGTCAGGGCCTCCTCCGGCTCGGCGGGCGGCTCGTCGCGTTCGGCGCAGGCGCGGGCGTAGAGGCGTACGAGATCGTGGTAGCGGTAGCGGCCGGGCGCGGGTGACTCCAGCAGGGACGTGTCGACCAGGGCTTCGAGGAGGTCCTCGGTATCCGGGACCGGACGGCCGAGCACGGCCGCGGCGGCGGCGAGGGAGATATCGGGGCCGTCGGCGAGGCCGAGCATCCGGAAGGCGTGGGCCTGGGCCGGCTCCAGCTGGCCGTAGCCCAGTTCGAAGGTGGCCTTCACGGCCAGGTCGCCCGCCTGGAGTTCGTCCAGGCGACGGCGCTCGTCGGCCAGCTTCGCCGCCAGGACCGAGACGGTCCAGGTGCGTCTCGCGGCCAGCCGGGAGGCGGTGATCCGGATCGCCAGCGGCAGGAAACCGCAGGCCGCGACCACATCGAGGGCGGACTGCCGCTCCGCCGAGACCCGTTCGTCGCCGACGATCCGGGTGAAGAACCACAGTGCGTCCTCGGGGGACATCACATCCAGATCGAAGAGCCTGGCCTCCGTCAGATCGACCAGCCTGGCCCGGCTGGTGACCAGGACCGCACAGCCCGCCGCGCCCGGCAGCAGGGGGCGGATCTGGGCCGCGTCCCTGGCGTTGTCCAGCAGCACCAGGACCCGGCGGTCGGCCAGCGCGGAGCGGTAGAGGGCCGCCCGGTCCTCCAAGGCGTCGGGGACGGCGTCGGCCGAAACGCCCAGGGCGGTCAGAAACGAGCCGAGTACGTCCGACGGAGCGAGGGGGCGAGCGCCCGCGCCCTGGAGGTCGGCGAAGAGCTGACCGTCGGGGAATCGCGGCCGGACGAGATGTGCGGCATGGGCGGCCCAGACGGTCTTCCCCACACCGCCGATCCCGGAGATCGCGCAGACGGGCATGGCCGTCGTGTCCTGTGCGGCGGTGAGGGTTTCGGTCAGCTCCGCCAGCCTGGCCGTGGGACCGGTGAAGTCGGGGATCGTCGCCGGGAGCTGCGCGGGACGGGGGAACGCACCCGGGGTGGCCGGGACGCGCTCGGTACCCGTGACATGGAGGGTGTCGTCGGCGCGGAGGATGCGTTCCTGGAGGCGGGAGAGTTCGGGGTTGGGGTCGACGCCGAGTTCGTCGGCGAGGAGGCGGCGGGTGTC
>NZ_JBEYIS010000040.1:0-72174 GCF_040635975.1 Streptomyces sp. NPDC006798 | reverse complement strand
CGCCCCCATGCCACGACGGCTCGAAAGACCCCCGAACGCGGCCCGCGCACAGCTCGTATACGGCCCGCTCACGGCTCGCGCGGCACCCGCATACACCGGAGACACGACGCGGCGCCCCTACGGGGCGCCAAGTCGCTCCGGGCCTTCGGCCCGGTTGAGGGGCTCCGCCCCTCAAGTTCGTCACCTTCGGTGACGATCGGGGCCTTCGGCCCCGTGGGGTCGCCCTCCGGGCTCCCCCTTGGCTGGCTGGAGGGTGGGGGCGGTCGTGGTTATCCCGGGGTTTATGGGCGGGGTGTTGGGGGTGTCTGATGCTGGGTTATGGGTCTTGCTCGGGTTGGGGGGCCTCTGTTGGTCTGGGCTTTGATAGTCACTTCTCGCATACAGGGCTGGAGTGGGGTTGGTGTTCCCGGTTTGCTCCTGATGCTTCATCATATGAATGATGGTTCAGTAAAGGGGTCTAGACCAATTTTTCTCTGTCCGGGTGCCAGCTCGGTCCCACCCTGGGCGTGGCCGGTAGTCGTATCGCGGCTGCGGTGCCCCGGCCGTCGGCATTTTCTGCGGGTGCCGGTTGGTCAGGCTCCGATTCCGATGGCGCTTACGTAGGCGTAGGCGGAATAGTCGGAGTCGAGTTCGGAGATAATGTCGTCCCAGATTTCGTCGAGGGTTGCGATGTCGTCCGCCCCCCACGCTCTGACCGCATCGTCCCAGATATAGCGGGCCTGGATGGAACGGTCCGAAAGGATGCGCTGGTATTTCTCGGACACGGTGCTCTGGTCGACCGGGAAGATTTCCATCCGGCGGCCCATTCCGTGGTTGTCGAGAATTCGTTTGAGGGCACCGGAGCGGAGGAGGTTGTACCGGCGGCGGGCCCAGTAGGCGTCGTCAACGGCCTTCAGCTTGGCCGGGGAAGGAGTGACACCGCGTTCCCAGGAACGGAGCAGGCGGCGGCTGACACCGCGGGCCGCCAGTTCGGCGCGGCCGGCGGGGTTGTCGAGGTAGCGGAGGCGGGCAGCGAGGCCGCGGGAGGTGGTGACGGGTGAGGCGATACCTCCGGCGCGGGCGACGCGGTCGATCTCGGCGTACAGGGCCCGGGCTCCGCTGACACCCTGGGCACCGTGTTTCTGCCACTCCCCCCACAGGTCGGTCGCACCGCTCACGCTTCATGCCCTCCGAGGCTATAGGTGTGCTTCGGCTTGACGTGCGAGAGATCACGACCGTATGCAAAAACTGACTGCCAGTCTCCCGCAATATGGAGCTCATCAGTTCCCGACATTTCCACAACCGTCAAACCCGCAGCGTGCGCCTTGTATGCCTTCATCCATAGATTAGCAAATGCCTGGGAACGAATGATGTGCATCCAGTCAGGCCGCCGGATCTCCCGGTTCGCTGTCGACTCCCCGATCGTGGAAACAAACTTCGAATACATAGCCTTGATGTAATCGAGAGTCAGATCGTCCTGGTTCTCGATCGCGGTTTTCCGGCCCTCGGCAAGCGCCCGGCGCAGCTTCTCCAAAAGCCCCTCGCTGGCCCCGGAGGTCCACGACTCATGGATAACCGGAGCCTCACACAACCCCTGCCGTGCGCAGCGCAGGAGGAGGCGGAGGGTGGGTTCGGTGATCCAGAGGGGGCCGGGTTGCTGGCGGGCGCCGAGGGGTGAGGGGAGGTCGGTGTGGGTCCAGGGGGGTGGGGTGATGTGGTGGAGGCCGGCGCGTTTGGGGTCGTGGGTGGTGTGGCGGGTGTGGGTGAGGCGGCCGATGGGGAGCCAGGTTTTGAGGGCGGCGAGGTAGGCGCCGTTGATGTCGAGGGCGGTGACGTGGAGGGTGATGTGTCCGGCGTGGGCGGCTTGGTGGAGGTCGGTGGCGCGCCATTTGGGGCGGCCTTCCCAGATGTGGTCCGTGCCTTTCTGGGAGCGTTTTTGGAGGATGGTCTCGGTCGGGGGGAACTCGGTGTGCTCGTAGCGGCCGCCGATACGGGAAGCCGTGAAAAGTTTCATCACGTCAGGGATGGCCCGTTTGACCAGAGCGGTCCGGGCGGTGTCCGTATCGCCGCCCGCCAGGGCGAGCTGGTGATCGACGCTGGCGCGGATCCGGTCGGTCAGCGATACCGCAGGCGCGGTCCGGTGAGGCGGAGCCGAAGGCGCGGCGGAGACGGGCCCGGCAGGGAGCGGCGGGGCAGCGACAGGCGCAGCGGAACCCGGCACGGCAGAGGCAGGGTCGGGAGCGGCGGGGCCCGGTGGCAGGGAAGCGGGCGTGATCGTGCCCGGCGCAACCGAGTCCGGACCCGGCAAGGAGGAGGGATCCCGTGGAGGGGAAGCAGGGTCCGGTAGGGGGGAAGCGGCGTTCGGCGGGCAGTGAGCGGGCTGCCCGGCGGTATCGGATACGGCAAAGGCGGGTGCCGTGAGGTCCGGCGCAGGAGAGTCCGGTTCCGGCCCGGGAGGAACAAGGACGGACGGGTTCGGCAGGACGGGGGCCGGCACAGCGGAGGCCGGGTCCGGCGGGACAGGGGTGGGAGCGGCGGAGACGGAGCCCGGTACGGCAGGTACAGGCGCGGTGTCGCCCGGAGGGACGTGAGCGGACGCCGCGGAGGTCGGCACGGCAGAACCCTGCGCAGCGGGGTCAGGAAGGCCGGACACTGACGCGGCAGCACCCGGTACATCCACAGAACCGGGCAGTGCGCCGCCCGGCGGGACGGAACCCGGGGCCACAGGGATGGAGGTGGGGGTGGGAGCGGCAGAGAACAGGCCGGGCAGGGCGGAGTTCGGGTTCGGGTTCGGCATAGCGTCACCCGGCGCTGCGCACGCTGACAGGGCGGAGGCCGGTACGGCGTCGCCCTGCACGGCGGAGAGGGACACGGCGTCGCCCCGTACATCGGGCGGGGACACGGTGCCGTCCCGTACAGCGGAGGGGGGTGTCGTGGAACTCGGCACGGCGGAAACCGGTACGGCAGGGGTCGGCAGCGCGGCGGAAGACGGGGGCGGAGGAGCTGAGCCTGGTACCTCGGAATCGGAAGCGGAATCCGGTACGGCAGGGGCCGGTGCCGCAGGGCCAGGCGCAGCAGGAGGTCGGGGTGGTGAGGCAGCCTTGAGGAGAGCGGGGACGGGCACGGCAAAGCCCGGCGCGGCAGAGGCCGGCGCGGCAGGGTCGGGCGCGGTGTGGTCCGGCGGGTGGGAGGCGGGGTCCGCGAGGGCGGAAGCGGGACCCGGCGCAGCGAAGCCCGGCACGGCAGGATCCGGCAGGCCGGAGAGGGGATCCGGCACGGCATGGCCCGGCACGGCAGGGCCGGGCCGGGCAGAAACGGGCACGGCGGGGTCCGGCGGGGCGGGGGTGGGGTTGGGCAGGGTGCTGGTGGGGAGTTTGGTGGTGGCGTGGGTGGGTCCGGCCAGGAGATCGAGGGCGGGGATACCCCAGTGCGCGGCGAGAGCGTCGACGTCTTTGAGGGTCCAGGCGGTCTTCCCGGACTGTTTCCGGCTGATCTGGAGCTGGCTGAGGCCGGTACCGGCCCCGACATCGATCTGACGCTCCCCCGTGAGCTGCATGATCGCCGCGACTGTCAGCCTGAGGACGTCCTCCGTACCCATCGTCATCACACGACCATACCCACACTTGCAGTCAAAAACCGACTACGCCATGCCGGGGAAGACAGCAGGGCACCGAAAAAGACCACCACAACACCCACCCGGACGCCCCCGACACCTATAAGACCCCGGACACCCGGCACCGCAGGCAAAACCGCCCGACACACCCACACCCCCCACGCAGGGAAACCAGGAACACCCGAACCGGCATAGCCCCAACCGGCCAGCCAGAACCCGGACCTGATCTTGTCGGGTCATATGGGTCCACTGCTTCGGCGTGAAGTTGCAGGGAGGGGTGGACCGTGGTCTTGGACCCGCTGCGCCGGCTGGAGCTCCGGCGTTTTCGTGGCCTGGTCGAGTCCGGGGCGATGAGGCTGTCGGAGGTTGCCAAGGGACCGGGCTGAACCGGCGGGCTGTCAGCGAGTACTTGTCTGCCGAAGGGCCGCTGTCGCCGTCACGCCGGACGGCGAACGGGCGGTCACGCAAGCGGGTGGTTGACGAGGTTGCGCCGCTGATCGATGCGATGTTGGGGGCCGAGGTCCTGATGAAGGCCGCGGTGATCCAGGAGCGGCTGGCTGCGGAGTACGGGTTCACCGGCAATTACCAGCGCGTGAGGCTCTACGTTCAGGAGGCCCCGCCCGAGGTTCGCCGAGGAACTGGGCATCACGCCGAGGGAGCTGGCGGGGGTGCACCGCCGGTTCGGGGTGATCCCGGGCGCCCGGGCTCAGGTGGACTGGGGTGATGAAGGCAAGGTCCTCGACCGCATGGGCTTCCCCCAAGGTCTGCTCCTTCCGCATGGTCCTGTCGTACTCGCGCGATCCGTTCTGCTGCTTCACCACCAGCCTCGATCTCCAGACGTTCCTCGGCTGCCGCCTTGGGGCCTTCGCGCACTTCGGCGGGGTGCCGATGACCATCGTCTACGACCGGGCCAAGACCGTGTCCGCCGCCATGTCGCCCCCGGTGAGGCGGTTCCGCTGCATCCGGAGGCAGTCGGCTTCGCCGGCCACTACGATTTCGATATCGATGTGCTGGCCGCCTACCGGCCGCAGGGCAAGGGCCGGGTCGAGCGGCAGGTCCTGACCGTCCGCGACCACGTCCTGTCCGGCCGGGCCTTCTCCTCCATCGAGGAGATGGACGCGGCGTTCACCGCCTGGGTTCCGGGGCGGCGGGCCCAGACCCACAAGACGCACCGGGAAGTCATCGGGCATCGCGCCGCCCGGGACCACGCGGCCCTCAAATCGCTGCCGCCGACTGCGTATCTGGTGACCGAACGGCACCTGCGGCCGGTCGGCAAGGGACTGCCGGGGCGCCTTCGGCGGCAACCTCTACCCGGTTCCCGCCCGAAATGTCCGACCGCGTCAGCTGATCGAGAGCAGGGCCACGAAGTCCCAGGTCATGCCGCACTCCACCACTCCCGGCACCAGCGGGGAGACGCTGCTGGCCACACACCCCCGGGCGATCGGCCGCGGAGTACCCGTCGTCGAGGAGACGCACTGAGACGGCCTGCCCACCGGCAAGGGCCGCCGGACCACCACCGGCAACATCCTGCCCCAGCCCCGGCACGAACGTCCTCCCGGCGAGACGGCCGGCTCACTGTCGGCTCTGCTGAACCGGGGCGCGGCGATCCGCGTCGAGGTCGGCCGTCGGCCGTTGCCGGTCTATGACGAGCTGACCGGCACCCGCCCCTTTCACCACCCACCCGAGCACGAGGGCAACGTCTTGAGCGAGCTGGTCCCCACCCGTATCCGCACCACGGCCGGCGAGCTCGGCCTGCCCCACCTCGCGGAAACCGTCGACGAGTACACCCGGCGGGCCGGCGAGGCGAAGATGGGCTACCTCCTCTCGACCTGGTCCTGTCCGAGGAACTCGCCGTCCGCGACGACCGCCGCTTCCGCAGCGGGCTGCGGACTTCGAGGCTGCCTCACCACAAGACGCTCGACGGGTACGACTTCGCCTTCCAGCCCGACCTCGGCCCCCGGAAGATCAAGGACCTCGCCACCCTCTCCTTCGCGGAAGCCGAGGCGAACGCGGCCCTGCTCGGGCCGCCCAGAGCGGGCAAGACTCACATTGCCGTCGCACTCGCGGTCGCGGCATGCCGGGCCGGCTACTCGATCTACTTCACCAGCCTCGACGACATGGTCCGCAACCTCAAGACCGCAGAGGCGGCAGGACGTCTGACCAGCAAGCTCGGCACCTACCTACGGGCGGCCGTTCTCGTGGTGGACGAGGTGGGCTACCAGCCCCTGGAGCGAGCTGAGGCGAACCTGGTCTTCCAGGTGATCTCCAAGCGCTACGAAAAGGGGCCCGATCATCCTGACCTCGAACAAAAACCTTCAGCGAGTGGGGCCAGGTCTTCGGCGACCAAGTCCTCGCCACCGCCATCCTCGACCGACTCCACCACTGCGACGTGATCCCCATCCCCATCAACGGACCCAGCCACCGGCTGAAGACCCGCCTCCAGGCCATCGAGCGGTGACCGAAGCGGCCTGACCAGCTGCGATCAGGAGACCGGGCCCTCGCCCGGCGGGATGAAGGCATCGGCGCCATCAGCATCCTCGACATGCCCCTGAGCATCGACCGTGATGGCCGCCGCCCGCCCCTGCGACGTGATGAGCCAGGCCAGTACCTGTTCCGTCAGCGGCGTTCCACCCGGGCCCTCGTCCTTCCAGTGCACCCGCCACCCTCCGCCAGGCACCGCGGCCACGACCTGGTCCGCCCGCTCCAGGTGGCAGAAGTCCCCGTAGTCCGTCACCGCACGCAGGGCACCACGCTTGGGATCGACGACCAGGGCCGCCCCGTTCACCTGGTCCCAGCCCTCCACACGCACCATACGACCGGTCCCGGTGTCGGCACCGTTGAAGATCGCGGTCCAGCCCGTCTGATGGAAACAGCGAAGAGACACCTCTCCATCATCTCGAACCACGACGCCCGCACTTCACAGGTCTCCCCGCACTGCACGTTCACCCGCACACGCCTCCGGGGCGTGTTGGAAGTTCGGATCATGTGGTTGAGGTGAGGTGCTGCAGCCACATGACTGATCCTCTGAGGTGGAGTCCTGCTTCGTAGCTTTCCGGGGATTTTGTCGTAGCGGGTGGGTGCGCCACGAGGCGCCATGGAATCGAGTGAGGTGAGAGACCTTCACCGCCGGGTTGTCGTAGCAATCCGGTTGAAGCTGGGGGCAGTTCAGTTCGGGGGGTGCCGAGCCGGGCGGTAAGCAGCCCCGACAACGCCGGGACGGGTTGGCACTGCCAGACGACCCGGGTCCGGCTAGTGAGACAGGAAGGTGCACGCGAGAAATCAGTGCCTGACGCCCCGTAATTACGACACCGGCTCGAACCTGGCGGATCTGGGCCGGACGCAGTGCACGACCACCAGTGCTCGTCGGTGGTCGACTCCGAAGCCGACTCTACTCATCGGTGGGGAGGCCACGCTGAAAGTCTGCGGCGTAAGCGTGGCGATGCTGCCGGGGTAGAGCTGGGCACCTCACCTGTCGATCGATTCGTGGTGAACGTGGGAACTGTCCGCGGTCGCCCCTATATCGGACATCCAGTCCGATCGGGGGCAGGCCCATCGCCGGCTGATGGCCGTCGGGCAGGACGGAGGCTCCGTAGTACTCCGAGGCCGGGAAAGCCGGTCACATGGGGAAGGGGGCCAGCAAGTCGACAGTAAGGAGACTGGAATGCCAGGAGGCTGTCGCCGGTGAATACCGACGAGCTGGAATGGGCCTTGATGAAGGCCGAACGCCGGGTACTGGAGATCCAGACCAAGCTGCACCGTTGGGCTGCGGATTATTCTCATCGCAGGTTCGACGACCTGTTCAACCTCGTGGCCGATCCCGCTTTCCTTTTGGTGGCGTGGGACCGTGTCCGGGGAAACAAGGGTGCCCGCACGGCCGGAGTGGATGGGAAGACCGCCCGCTCCATCGAAGCCGGGCAGGGAGTCGAGGCGTTTCTCGACAAGCTGCGGACTCAGATTAGAGACCGTAGCTTCCATCCGGTTCCTGTTCGCGAGCGGATGATTCCCAAGGCGAATGGCAAGCTTCGCCGTCTCGGGATTCCGACCGTGGCGGACCGAGTGGTCCAGGCGTCCTTGAAACTGGTGCTGGAGCCGGTGTTCGAAGCGGATTTCCTCCCGTGTTCCTATGGGTTCCGCCCGAACCGCCGAGCTCACGATGCGATCGCCGAGACCCGATACCTCGCCAGCCACGGATATGAGTGGGTGGTGGAGGGCGACATCACGGCGTGCTTCGACGAGATCGCGCACCCGGCCCTCATGGAGCGGGTGCGGAATCGAATCGGGGACAAGCGGGTGCTGTCCTTGGTGAAGGCGTTCTTGAAGTCCGGGATCCTGTCCCGTGACGGGGCCTTCACGGACACACGCACCGGGACCCCGCAGGGCGGGATCCTGTCGCCGCTGCTGGCCAACATCGCACTCTCGGTCCTGGACGAGCACATCGCCCAGGGCCTCGGAGGGCCAGATGGCACCTCCGAGGACCGGCGCAGGAGACGGCGCCGAGGATTGCCCAACTACCGGCTGGTCCGGTATGCGGACGACTTCCTCGTACTCGTCTTCGGGCGCCGAGAGCATGCCGAGGAACTACGCGACGAGGTCGCAGAGGCATTGAAGCCGATGGGTCTTCGCCTGTCGGTAGAGAAGACAAGGATCACGCACATTGACGAGGGCCTTGATTTTCTCGGATGGCGCATCCAGCATCACCGGAAACGTGGCACTGACCGGCAGTACATCTACACCTACCCGGCACGGAAATCGGTACGATCCGTCACGGGCAAGGTGAAGGAATTGACCGGACGGCAGAACGTCGGCTTGTCGCTGGAGTCCTTGCTTCACCGACTGAACTCGGTGTTGCGGGGATGGTGCGCGTATTTCCGTCCCGGAGTGTCGAACGTTGCTTTCTGTTACCTCAGCCACTACACGTGGATGAGAGTGACACGATGGATCCGACGCAAGCACCCCGGGATCACTTGGAAACAGCTCCGCCGACGCTATTACGGCGGCGGCTGGTGGCCTGCCACGGAGGAAAAGGAACTGTTCAACCCGGCCAAGGTAAGCACGACAAGATACCGATACCGGGGAAAACTCATCCCGACCCCGTGGCCCACTACGGCATGAGGAACTGAACACCCCGCAACGGGATTTGTGGAGAGCCCGGTGCCCGGAGACGGGCACGCCGGGTTCGGGAGGCGGCTCGGGGAAACCCACTGGTGGAGACATCGGCAGGGCGCCCCGAGTCGACCTCACCGAGGCCGCGCCAGGTCTTGATCTTCTGGAAGCAGCGTTCAACGGTGTTGCGCTGCTTGTACCGGTCCGGGTCGAAGATGACGGGCCGGCCCTGCCCTGCCCGTCAGGGACGTGGGGCTTTATCGCCGTGCACGGCTGTGTATTCGGCTGCGAGCCAAGGTCCGAGGTCGTTGATGAGCATCCCGAGCACCACCGGATCAGACGAGGGTGCACGACCCACGGTCGTAGCGACGCGCATCTGCTCGAGACGCTCGGGGTAGTAGCGGCCGAACAGCTCGGCGGACTGGTCGAGGTCACTGGTCCAGCCGCCCCATCGGGGCATGATCAGAGTGAATCCCGTGCGGACGATACGACGGCCGACGAAACGGCTGAGGATCCGGCGGTCGGCGTCCGTGGTGGCTTCGGCCGCCTTGGCACGCCAGCGTGGAAGCACACGGGCGAGGTCACCGTTGGTCTCCCGCGCGAGTAGGGCTGTGGGACGGTAGCGGGGCAGTTCTTCTGCGAGGTCGGGGCCCAGCAACGGGGTGCAGAGGCAGGCGATGAAGAATCCGCCGTCGTGACGTTCGACGTCGCTGAGCAGAACCCGCGTGCTGGTCAGCAGAATCCCGACGCCGTCGATCTGCGGGAATGCACGGTCGAGTACGGCCTCGATCGCTTCGGCGTCGGCGCGGTCGCCTTCGGTGGGCTCGTCATGGAGGACGAGCTGGAGGTCGAGGTCGGACACGCCGGGAGTGGCGGTGCCACGGGGGATGCTGCCGTAGAGATAGGCGCTGTGGAGGCGCGTATCGCCGAACGTCTCGGTGATGCGAGCGCGGGCGGCATCGACGGCGGGCACGAACGTTGCCGGCACTCGGTCCAGAGCGCCTTCGCGTGCGATCATTCCGTCGCGGTCCAGCCCTCGTTCATTCATGGGACCACTGTGCCTTCTGCTGCTGCGTGCTGCGTGCTGCGTGCTGCCGAGCGGATTTCCCAGGGAGGAGCAGCGTCACGTCGCCGACGCAGGTTTCCTCGGCCAGCCGGGGGTGGCCCCTTTCCGTGCGAGGCGCCCGGCCATGAGGGTGATGGCCGCCCAGGTGATCAGCGTCTCGGCATGCTGGACGAGGCCCTCGCAGTCTCTCGCATGCCGACGGGCGTGCATCATCCGCGCAAGACTGCGCTCGACGACCCGGCGGCGGGGAAGGACGCCCCGAAGCCGGAAGCGTCCTGGGGCGGCTGACCGGCTTGACCGTGAGGTTGAGATGCCGTTTCGCCCAGTCGACGAGCTTTCCGGCGGAGGCGGAGTCGGCCCGGACGATGGTGATCTCGGGGTGCATCAGGCGGAGACCGAAGAGGACTCCTTTCGCGGCGGCGGCATCGCGCAGGCCGGCGGGGGTGACCATGACCATGAGGGGCAGTCCGCGGGTGTCGACGACCAGGTGGCACTTGCGGCCGTTATCTTGAGCCGTCGCGATGAGGATGGACTGGACCAGGGACGATGCGATGCGGACAGCGTCCTCGACGCGGGGTGCTGGCGGACTCTTGCGGCTGCGGAAAGCGCCTCGCCCGGCGTGTCACTCGCTCCTGACGGTCAGCTGGACGATGTCTCGACTGTCGTTTTCACGGCATGGTGTCGGAGTCGGGCGGCTACGAGTTCCATCTCGACGAGCGTGCCCACAAGGCCGGCAGTCTTCAACTCCGCTGCCATGGACCGCGCTTGTGTCAATGACAGGCCGCGCACCTCTCGAAGAGCGCGAAGGACGGGCACTCCACTCGCCTCGGGCTCTGTCAGCCGGAGCCGGGCAGGTCCATGTTCTGCCAAGAGGACCTGGCGGATCTCCTCCGGAGTCGCCTCGCCGCTGTCTTGCTCGCACCAGGCGACGGGGCAGGACAGGCAGTTCCCTTCGGTTCCCCACCACAGGCGTCCGCGCTCGATGAACTGGCCGGTGTCGAGTATCAGCACGCCGCTGCATGCCTCGCATCGAGCTGTGATCTTCGCACCCTGGGATATCACCGTGCTCCTCAACACTGGATCTCGCACCGGATGGTGCCGTAACAGCTCTCCTTCGTCGAACGCATATCGCCGAGCTCTCGTGCGGCAGCCGGAACAGTGCGGCCCCGATACCGGGGCATCAGCTTCTCAACATGGGCCGACCGGCCTTGGAGCCGATGGCTTCGCCGTGGCACGGATGCCGCAGACGTCGGCCATTCGACGTTCGCCCAGCGCCAGGGCCAGGGCTTGCCTGAGCTCACGGTTCTCCGCCTCCGGCTGCCGGTTGCGCTCGGTGGCGGCCTTCAGCCGACGGAGCAAAGACACTTCGGTGGCCCGTTGCCGCTCGGGAACCGACCGAGCCACGGGGATGGGACGGTATCGGACCCGGAGGCGTTCGATCTCGGCTCGCAGGTCCGGCTGATTGTAGAGCCAGGACCGGGAGACGCCGACCTCGCGGGCGACGGTCCCGAAGGTGATCACGACGCCGGTGGTGTCCATTCGCCGCAAGGCGGATGCCGCTTTCCGGCGGGTTGCAGTTGCCCGGCGGCGGGCCGCGGAGACGATGAGGTGGGAGTTGTCGGCTCGCATCGGCGGCTTCCTCGTGCGGGTCCCGGCCGTCGTTCAGCTCGTGGATCATGCGGTCGAGGTTGTCGGCGACCTGCTGGTTCATTTCGGCGACGCGGGTGTGCCCGCAGTTCCTGGCGTTGTCGATCAGCGTCACAGTGCGGGTGTGCTGTTCGCGAGTACAGGGAGGAACTCCAGGCCGGTGAGGAAGACCGGGCAGGTCAGACAGGCTTCTCTGAACCAACGAGAGTGTGCCCTGTGATCAGGTGACAGGACGATCAGTCCTGAAGGGGAGGTCCGGTGTGGGGCCGGAGAACGGGTGCGAACGGCGCGGGTGTTAGTTTCCTTCCCGTGTTAAAACACCAGGACGAGACCAGGGCGGCCTACGACGGGGTCGTCGAGCTGTACGCATCGATGTTCGCTAATCGGTTGGAGACGCAGCCGTTCGCGCGGAACATGATCGGCACCTTCGCCGAGCTCGTGCGTGGCACGGGGAACCTGCGGGCAGCCGACGTCGGGTGCGGACCCGGTCATCTGACAGCCATGCTGCACGACTTGGGGCTGGACTCCTTCGGGCTCGACCTCTCCCCGGCTATGGTCGCCCACGCCCGGCGCGCCCATCCGACGCTGCGGTTCGACGAAGCGCGAATGGAGGCCCTGCCGATCAAGGACGGCGCGCTCGGCGGAGTGCTGGCCCACTACTCGATGATCCATACCCCACCTGGAGAATTGCCCGCGCTGCTCGCCGAACAGGTGCGTGTCCTGACGCCAGGGGGCCTGCTCCTGGTGTCCTTCTTCGGGACCGAGGGACCGGAGCCGGTCCGCTTCGACCACAAGGTGGCGCCCGCCTATAGCTGGCCGGCGGAGCAGTTTGCCGAGTTGCTGACCGGGGCCGGACTCGTCACGGTTGCTCGGTTGCTCCACGACCCAGCGTCCGAGCGGGGCTTCCTCGACACCCATTTGCTGGCCCGCCGCCCGTAGAGAGTGGCCCGTGGCCTGGGTCGGGGTGGTGTAGATCATCCGCGTGGATGAGGCTCGGCTAACTTGAAGGTCCTCTTGCCGTACTGGTTCGTGTCGCGATCTGGCTGAAGCGGGGCATGCCGAGATCAATCACTTGGCGTTGACGGACTTGCGCTGCATCGAGCTGGGCCAGCTTCTCCTCTGCGCTGGCGCGGCTGACTTGGAGTCCTTCGATCTCACCGAGCCATCCCTCCTGTTCAGCTTCGGTGATTCGGGCGATCAAGTTGTCGCGGATCTCGGCAAGCCGTGCCCGTTGGGCCGGGTCAGGTCGGAGGAGCGAGCATCTGACACAAGCGTGCTCATGGATGCAGGGAGATCCGAAGGCGCGTGCGCAGGTGCCGATGGACACCTTCCGCTTCTCGAAGTGGGCGAGGAAGGCGTCCCACTCCTCCTCCGTCGGGATCCGGTACTCCGCGCCGGGGCGGGAGGCCCGCCGACGGGCGATGAACGCCCGGTGGGCCTCGATCGTCTCGGCGGGGTAGACCGCCTTGTATCCGATCGTGGTGTCGATGTTCTTGTGGCCGCAGATGACCTGGGCAATGTGCGGGCGCAGTCCGTTCATGATGGCGTCGGTGAAGAAGATCCTCCGGAAGTCGTGGGGGGAGAAGGACAGGACCTCGACTTCGGCGTTGGTCAGCCTGGTCGCGGCCAGCGCATTGATCAGCAGCTTGCGGATCGCGGTCGGCGTGAAAGCGCGGTGCTCGGAGCCGATGCCACGCTGGAACAGCAGCGGCATCGGCGGGTTCCAGACCTTCTCGCGGACGTCATAGGCGGCCACCAGCGGGACTGTCCTGCCGGGGCCGCGCAGTCGACTGATGATGGCGCTGAGGACGTCGGCGAGTTCCGGGCTGACCAGCAGGAGTCGCTCGGTGTCGGTTTTGGACGGGGCGATCTGCAGCAGCGGGACGACCTCGCCGGTGGACGGGAGCCGGTACTGGGTGACGCTGTGGTGTGTGAGTTCCAGGAGTTCCTCGTTGCGAACGCCGGTCAGGCGCAGGACCTCGATCGTGGCGAATGCCCAGAACGCTTCCTCTTCTTCATAGGTCAGGTTTCGCCGGCGCCCGCTGGAGATCTCCTCGGCCCAGATGAGGTGGCCTGCGGCTTTCGGAGCGATGGCTCTGCGCAGAGCCCCGCCGGTGCCGGGAATCAGAGCTCCGGGCTCGGTGTCTCCCGCCGCCTGGAGCAGGCCGGCGGCTTCGCGGCGCCGCCGGTCGGTGGTGCTGACCAGGATGGGTAGGACGGGCAGCCGCTCGCGGGTGCGCTGATCCATCCGGGCTTTGCGCTCTTGCGTTCCTTTGCCTTGTGGATCTCGTCGTCGCTGATCGGACAGGGCACGGCCCATGGCCCCCAGCGGGCCGGTTCCTCGGCCGCCCATCGCGATGTCGAGGTAGAACGCTCGGACGCGCATGAGTTCGTCCTTGGCGTTGAGTCGCGGGCTGGTGACCTCGGCGCTCTTGCCGTCGGGGCCTACGACGGTGCGCTTCTTGACCTTCAGGTCGTCCTTCCAGGAGCGAGCCACCGCCGGGGGCAGCCGCAGTGAGTCGATTCCCGGCGCCAGAGCTTCGATCCGGGCCCAGAACAGGCCCGCGAGCGTGCGCGAGATCGCGTCCAGGCTGGCGAAGTCCAGTGATGGTTGGCGCTCGCGCAGATAGTCCACGATCACGTCGCGTACCGGTTGGCACCGGATTTGGTAGCGGTCCACCAACTCTTCGATGCTCAACTGCCCTAGGGCGAACCCGAAGGCACGAATCGTGGCCGGGGCATCCTCGGGGAAGATGCCCATGGCCCGCAGCCGCAGGTAGAAGTCGACCTTCTTCTGTCCGCCGCGGGCGTGCACACGGCGCTGGGTATCGACGAGCTCCACGCAGTCGCCGACGGTGATATCGCCGATCCGTCCGCCCTCGCAGGCCGGCAGGGTGGCGATCCGCGTCGCGGCGATCTGCGCATCCTTGCGCGAGCTCGCCGGCCCGGCGGCGGCCAGCTGGTGCAGGCGCGCGAATCCGTCCGGGTCTCGGACCTGGGCCATCACAGAGGCGAGATGCCGGTGCGTGCGGGTGAGCATCCACGGCAGAGCAGGACGATGACGTCTCCGCAGATCAGCATGAGCAGCCCAGAGGTCAGGTCTTCCCGGTCATGCGACGGTGAGGGCACGCGCTCGCTCAGCCACCGCTGTGGGAGCTCCACCCAGGCGGCTCCGCACAAGTCCTCGGCCCCGTGGCCATCCAGGGCTGCTGCCACGTATCCCCGGGCTGGCTCGACAGCCAGTGCAGGAGCTTGGTCACCCCACGGCGGCGTCCGGCTCGGGAGCCGTTCGCCGCGGGGAGAAACGGCGGCGCCGTCAGTCGTCGCAGCGTCTCCTCAGACGACTGCGCGGTCTGCGACCACCACCGTTCCGCGGTCCGGGCCGGGAACTGCTCCCGCAGCCGGCTGTTCCGCGCCTGGGCCTGCTCCGCGGTCGCGTTCGTGATCTCCAACGGCTTGCGCGTCGCGTGCTTGACGACGGCCGTCATGACGAGCGCCCGAACAGGACATCTAGCGACGCTGGGTCGTAGCCCGGTGCCGGCGGCGGAGGCGCCGGCTGGATGTTCTCGCGGGCCTGGCGTGCGTGGTGCGCCAGCACGCCGGCCACGACCTCGTCCTTGTGCGGCGTCAGATATACCTCCGTGGTGGACAGGTGAGCGTGTCCGAGCACCCACTGCACGTTGGACAGCATCAGCTTCGGGTCGCGCACCATGCGGGCGGCTGCGCTGTGCCGCAGGTCGTGAAGGGTCCAGTCGGCGCCGAGCGAGGCGTTGACGCGCTCGAGCATCCGGTGGGCGCCGTGGTAGGTCAGGGGTCGGATCGGGTCTCGCCGTGTCCACCGGACCGGTTGGGTGCGGCCTCGCGCAACCTGGGCGTGTACCTCCTGCTGGTAGAGGCGCAGCCATACGAATGCGTCTGCCGATGCCGGCACCTGCTGGACCGCGCGCGAGCCCTTGCGCACCACGCTGATCAACTGCTGGCCGGGGTCGAGGTCGCGCTGGCGCATGCCGATCAGTTCCGAGGCCCGCACCCCAGTGGAGATCCAGAAGGCGACCAGGGCCCGGTCGCGGTTGGAGGGCAGTGCCGCGAACAGCTTGTTGAACCATGCTTCCGGAATCGAGCGCGGGATTCGCCGCGGCAGGCTCGGCCGGTAGCGGCCCACCCGATCGGGCTTCCAGCCGGCCATCGGATTGTGGTGCGCGTGAGCCCGCCCGGAGCGGCGGGACAGATCCAGCGGGAACGGGTTGAGCAGCGGGCCGGTCCCCGAATCGCGGTGCACATAGTAGAACCGGCGCAGGACCGTCTCGCTGTGTACGACGGTGGCCGGAGCGTATCCGGATCCGGTCGACGGCTTCCCGGTCACCGGGTTCGCGGCACCGGCTCCCCGTACCGCTCGCGGGCCCTGGTCCTTGATCTTCCTGGGTTTGACGGTCTCTTGGATCCAGCAGCTGAAGTCCCGGGCTTCCCGACGGGTCGCTCGGTCCCAGGGAACGTCCACGGCCTGCAGGAACCGCCACCACCGCAACAGATCCATCCCGTAGGAGCGAACCGTTGACGGCGCTTTCCCGGCTGCCAGCAACTCCTGGAAGTAGACGGCGACCGCCACAACGGCCGCTCCGTCGGGATCGATCAGCCGGTAGGGCTCGTACCGGTCGCCGGTCTCCACCAGTCGACCCCACCGGGGGACCACCAGAGCCGCCGAATCTCGTCGGGGAGCATCGTTCATCACGACCGGTGACCGTAGTACCCGATGACTCCACCCGCCCACTGAACTGGGCAATCTCCAGGCTTCGTTCAGTCAACGGGGCGTTCGCGTGCGGGCAGGTCTTCTGGACGGGTAGTCCGCAGTAGCCGTTGGGCAGGGTCTGGGCGGCGATGCCGCAGCGGGTTTTGGCCCACTGGGCCTGGCCGAGCGGGCCGTCGGTGGCAAGAGCGACACGTTCGCCCTTGATGTTGACCTTCATCGCCGCTTCCCATCGGCGCCGGACGATCTGATCGGTGATCCGCGCGTAGTGGGCGGTCATCCGGTCCGACTCGTGATCGAGGAGAACGCGTACGACTTCCTGGGGGACGTCTCGGTTGATCAGCCGGCAGGCGAAGGTGTGACGCCATTGATGTGGTGTCAAGCGAACGGGACGGCCGTGTTCATCGCGGACGTCACAGGTAGTCAGCCAGTGCTTGAGCCTTCTGCGGTAGCTGCCGTCAGCGATTCGGAAGGTCCCGGCGACGTTCGCGAGCGGTCTCGGGAACAGGACTGGAGTCCCCTCCGGCCAGCGGGCGAGGACGCGTCGTTGCTGTCCGCCGATGACGCCCTGGAGTTCCTCGTCGATGGGGACGGCCGCTTCGCGTTTCATCTTGGTATTGAAATACCGCAGGTAGGGGGCGTTTCGGGCGTCGTGGACGAGGCAGCCGACGTCCAGCGTGAGCGCGCTGGAGATCCGTAGTCCGCACCGGACCAGGATCAAGGACACGCTGGTGCGGGCTCAAGATAACGTCCGTTGCTCTTCTTGCCTGCGTCGTAGCCGCGTGTGGCCCTGGAGACGGTCTCGGCGGCCTCGCGCTCTGGGAGTCGATCACGATGGCGACCGCGCGGGGACCTTTGCCCATCGCGCGGCGGATCCGGCCGGACAGGTAGTCGCGGATCTGCCCGATCACCCCGGCAACGGCCCAGCGAACCATGAACCCCCAAACTGTCCTCCAGAGTGATCGGCAGCACGGTCACCGGCTCGGGAAATGCGGGATACAGGCCGGAACAAGGCAACCCGTCTGGGCACAGGCCAGTGCCACAAGTTGGAGGGAGCCGAGCGAAACCGGGCGGCCGGAGAACTTGCCCGAGGCTCGTTCGACCTCACGACCTGGGCCTCCGATTCGCCGCCATGCTCGACAACCATGACGCGATACCCCTCACCAGCTAACTGAGCGACACCGACGCGGCCTCCGACGGCACGACCTGGGGTGTGAACGGCGGCAACCAGATCTTCCGGTACACCGGCGACCAGCCCAGCTGACCCCCGCTCCGTCACCCCGTGCGGGCCCCGGCCACAACAGGCCGGGGCCCGCACGTGTGTACCGAGTCGGCCGCAGGCCGCAGCTGCGGACGGCCGTTCAGCGTTCCGTGCTGATGCCCTGGTATCCGGGCCCGAGACCGCGCCGCCGCGGCCGGGGCAGCGACGGCGCCCCGGAGGGGAGGGCGGTCTGGGGTCCGGGACGGGCGGCGGGTCCGGACGGCCCCGCTGCGCCGCCCCGCTGCCGTCCGGTTCCGTCGCCTGCCAGCGCACAAGCGGCCGAGGCGGGTTCGGTAAGACGGTCCAGTGGTGTGCAGAGGACCTGTACGAGGCGGGCGCGGTTCCGGGGCGCGGCGGGCGGTGCCTTCCAGCAGTGTGGAGAGGCGTCGGTCGGCGTCGCGGAGGACGGCTTCGGCGGGGGCGCCGCGGCCGTCGCTTCCGGGCGGGGCGGCGGCGTGGCGCTGGACAGCGGCGGCCAGGGCGCGGGCGTGCCCGGTGAGGTGGACTTGGTGGCGCGCGCCGGGGGGACGCGATGGGTGTATCGGGTGTTCGTGGAGCGGGAGCGTGTGTACTGACGGGGCACCCGTCGAAGAGGACGTGGACGCGGGCCTCGCGTACCGCCCAGAGGGCGTCCTGGAGCGCGGTGATGGCCGGGGACGTGGCCGGGTCGCCGGTCTGCCGGAACGTCTTCCAGTAGCGGGTGAGCTGCCGCACGGTGGCGTCGGCCTCGTCGAGAGCAGCAGTCAGGGGGTGTCGCCCGAGTAGTGAAAGCGGCATACCACCCCCGGGCCGGCGGCCGGGCGGCGCGTCGGGGAGCGGGTCGTACAAGGTGCGGCCGCCGGGCCACCGCCCCAATTCGGTCATCAGGGCGACGCCGTCGTCTATCTCCTCCGGCCGGTGATGTCGAGCAGCAGTCCGTCCAGGGGTCCGCCGACCAGCTCAGCGTACGTCTGGTGCGGCAGCGGGCCCGGGTTGGGGGCGTCGTGGTCGCGGCCGTACACCCGGCCGCGCAGCAGCTGCTCGTCATCGGCGTTCATCCGGCCAGCGTCCCAGCCACCACCGACAGCGGAAGGCCGGCGGCGACTGATAGTTCGGCCTCTCCCGTCCTGCGGGGCGCAGGGCCGCCCTCCCGCGAGGCGGGCATCAGGCGCAGGGCAGACGGTCGGAGACGGGCCAGTCGATGCCCCCGTTATGTTTTTTGCGGTCCTGCAATGGGGCCGCCTGCCTCCGGGCCCGGTATGACTGTGTCCCCTCTGTCGAACGGATGACAATGCCGTTGCTTCAGTGGTCGTGCCATCGGTGGTTCAGTGTGACTGTGACGGGAGGGCGGTGGCTGCCGGCGGGCTCGTCAGGGGTTTTGCCGGCGAATGGTGTGATGCAGGACTTGATCTTTCGTGGGCAGTCGCGTGACCGTCTTCGTGGCAGGAGAGCCGCCACGATCTCGACGAGGCCGGACCGGCGGTCACGCCGACGGGCCGAGGGGGGAAAAGCCGGACGGTGCGATCACCGAACGGCGGACAACATGCAGCGCCCGCGTGAACGACGTCCGCTCGGCCGGGCTCTGGGCGAGGCGGGCCGCCTCCGCCAGGCGGTCCCGCGTCGCGTGGTGCACGATCAAGTGGGCGAAGATCTCCTGCCGCACCCCGTCCGGAGTCTGCGACCGGAGGACCGGTCTGTCCCGCTGATGGGTCTTGATCTCGTCGAAGACGAGTTCGATCTCCCACCGCCGTGCATACAACGCGGCAAGTTCACCGGCCGGGTACTCCTGGTGGTCCAGCAAGCTGGTGATGAGCCGCACCACTTCGGCACGTCCGTCGATCCGGTACTCGATCACCCGGACCAACGCCGGCGGGGCCTTCACGGTGCCGGCCGCCTTGCTGTGTTTGTACGCCTCGATGCGGGCCAGGTAGCTCCCGTCGGCCAGGACGTCCTGGACCCTTCGGGCCTTGCGCCGCTCGGTCCGCCACAGCAGGTGGGCACCCTGACCGCGCAGTCGGTGCCATCGGGCCAGGCCCCACAGTCCGCGGTCAGCCAGCAGCAGTGTTCCCTTCCCGGCATGCCGGTCGAGCTCATCGGAAACGATCCGCTCCGAGTCTTTCCAGCCCCCGGTCACCGCGTCCAGCACCATGTGGGTGGAACACTCCGCGACTGCGACCACCCGCGCCATGGGGTAGCCCATCGGACTGCGTCGCGACCCCGGCTTGCCGAAGGCGTCCCGGTTCCCGGCCGAATCAGGGACAGCCAGCAGCATCCCGTCCAGTGCCAGTACGCGCAGCCCCCGGAAGAGATCCTCGTTCCGGCCCAGGGGGCGCACGACGGCCCGGTGCAGGTCGCGCATCACCTGCCATCCCAGCCGCTGCCTGGCCCTGGTCAGGGACGATGTGTTTACCCCGGCCCACTCCCGCAAACCCGCCTCACCCGCCTCACCCGCCTTGAGCAGCCGCAGAACCTCGAGGTAGTCCACCCGCGGGAACGACTGGAGGTCGCCCGGTCCCGGCCGGGGCCGGGCTGCCGGCACTGCTCCTCGTGATCCCGGCGTCGTCCGGCTGCAGTCGCGGTGGCGCGCGGCCTCCCGAGGACCAGCGGGTTGTCGAGGACGGCAAGGCTGTAGCGGAGCGAGACGGGGGTATCTGCCACTCCCCCGCCGTCTGCTCCGAGGCTGCGGGGTGACCGGAGCTCCGGGATCAGGTGGGGTTGCTCGGGATCCGGGGCAGCCGGGGCCCGCACAGAGCGGTCCCTCCTTCGTTGCCTCCCAGGAGATCCGCGCGACCGAGCATGCGGACTTGGTGTTCCCCGCAGCCGAGCAGCGGGGCGGACCCGGTCCTTCTTCCTTGTGCCAGCGGGATCCTGTTCGGGCATCTATCTGGTGTAGGGCCAGTACGAGAAGGGAGATAGGGCATGGCGGTGTTACTGACCGGAGGAACGGGGTTTGTAGGGGCCAGGCTCTGCGTGGAGTTGCTCCGGCGTACCGACGGACCGGTGATCTGTCTGGTCCGGGCCGAGAGTGTTGCCCGGGCCGAGCAGCGGATGCGGTCAGCAGTGGAAGCTCTCGGGGAAGATGTGCCGGTCTTGCCGCGAATGCGGGCTGTGCCCGCTGATCTTTCGTCCGCCCGCCTCGGACTGGATGAAGGCGCCTATCGGACGCTGGCTGAGGAAGTCGACTCCGTCTATCACTGCGGGGCCTACGTCCATCTGGCCGCCGCCTACGAGCGGGTGGCTCCGGTCAACATCGGAGGGACCCGGCGGGTGCTGGAGTTCTGCGCGGCCGGGACGCCGAAACATCTGCATCACATATCGACCCTGGGTGTGTTCCTGGCCGCGCGAGAGGCGGGGCTGGACAGCGTGGACGAGTCGACCGTTCCCACCCTGGGGACGTGTGGCCCCTTCGGCTACCTGCGAACCAAGGTCGAAGCCGAACAGGCGGTGGCGGCAGCCGCCGAGAGCGGTCTCACGGCCACCCTCTACCGGCCGGGGCTGGTCCTCGCGGACTCACGCGACGGGGCCGCCCCCGCGAACGACTTCACCACCTGTGTCCTGGCGGCCGCCATCGTCACCGGCTGCTATCCCACCGCGTTGGGGGCGTTGCCGGCCTCGACCGTCGACCACACCGCGCAGGCGATCGCCGCCCTGTCCCTGGCTCCCGACACCGCGGGGAAGGTCTTCCACGTCATGCGACCGGAGCCCCTGCCCGCGCGGGAGCTGTTCGAGCGGGCGCGCGAGCACGGATACCGCCTGCGGGAGGTCACCGCGCAGCAGTGGAGAGTGGCTCTGCTCGCGCACCGCGCGAACCCGTGGGCCCGTGCCGTGCTCGCCCTGGAGATCTGCACCTATATCCTGGGGATCACCCCCGGTCGGCGCCCGCCCCGCTTCAGCGCCGACATCTCGGCAGACGCCGCCGCGGCAGCAAGCGTACGGGTGCCGGATACCGGCCCCGCCTACTTCCACCGCCTGCTCGACCGCCTGGAGCGCGACCACGAAGAGACGCTCTCCGCCACACACACCAGCGGGTAACACCTGACACATCCGAGCTGCACCATACCGTCGCGAAACTCATGTAACCCGGACCAGCCCAGTGAAAGCGTCAACGGCCATGTAGTTCTCCCCGGAGAGTGAGGTGCCAGGAGATCTTGGACGGTCTGGTCCCAGGAGATGCTGTACGTCACCGGCAGATTCTGGACAGGCCAGGGCCCGTCAGGTCCTCGTGCGGACGGTCGCCTTGAACTGGGTGACCGGCTTGCCGCTGGTCCGGGCGTGTGTGGACAGCTCGGCATCGCCGTCCAAGACCCGGAAGACGGTGTCCTCGATCACGATGGCCACGGTCTTCCCGGCATGGCTGCGGCCGATCCGCAGTCGATGGCCCGCCACCATCACCACGCCATCGGCGGGCACTCGCCGCTGGGCTCGAAGAGCCTGTGCAGACGGCGGGATTACGGTAGTGCAACGCGGGAAGTCGTGGCGCCAGCAGCTCGGCGACCGCCGTCGTCGGCGTCTCGTCGACGCCGGGCAGGTGGACCTCATGCTCGCTCGGGGGCGTAGCCACCAGGGTCGGCCGGAAGACCGAGGCCGGAGCGGCCATGGCGAGCGACTGGTGGGGGCGGCTGTGGTTGTGGGCGTGCACCCAGGCGCCGATCGCGGCCCGGGCGGTTCCCCGGTCGGCGAAGTGACCGACGTGGTGCAGGCGTTCGCGTCGCAGTGTCTTGTGGAATCGCTCGATCTTGCCCGTGGTGGTGGGCGAGCGCGGCTTGGTCAGCCGGGCTGTGATGCCGTTCTCCCGGCAGATCCTTTCGAAGAGCACCTCTGCCGGGGCGGGCTTCGCGAACCGACCGGTGAACTGCTTGCCGTTGTCGGTCAGCAGCTCCGACGGCACCCCGTAGGCGGTCATCGCCTCGGCGAAGGCGGTGCACACGGCCCGGCCGGACGGCTCGGCGACCACCTTGGCGATCACGATGAACTGGAGTGGTCGTCGATGCCGGTGACAAGCTTGCACTCGCGGCCATCGGGGAGGAACACCCCGCCCATGAGGTCGAGCTGCCACAGCTGCATCGGCGCGTCCCGCTGCCACCGCCGGTAGAAGCGGCAGTGGTTCTGGTCGGCGGCGTCCTGGTTGTTCACCAGCCCGTGCCGGGTCAGGATCCGGTGGACGGTCGAGCGGCCGGGCGCCGGCACAAGTCCCCGCCGGCCGAACTCGTGGGCGATCCGGCGGGCACCCCACCTCGGATAGGACCGACGCAACTCGCGGACCAGGGCCTCGACTTTCGCGCGGGCGCCTGGTGCGGCGAGACGTGCGGCCGCCCGGACCTGTCCACCAGCACGTCGAGCCCGCCGACGTGATACCGCTCGGCCCAGGAGTACACAGACTGGCGCGAAGCACCGGCCTGACGGGCTACCTGCGCGACCGCGACCCCATCGAGCACCCGGAGCATCGCGCGGTACCGGTGCTCGGCCATCTACCGCCGGTCGTCCACCGGCTCCTGCTCGTGTTCTCCAGCCACGCCAGGCTCAACGAGCAGCACGCGTCCAGGATGTGCCGGGACCGTCCGAAATCAGCTGAGACCGTCAAGCATCAGCCGGGACGGATCTGTCCAACAACCCGTGGGACTGCGCACCGTCACCCTCTGCACGAACTTGCATACAGGTGCTGCTCAACGGCGCAGAGCACGGAACGGCCGACGCAAGGTGTGCTGTGAACCGGCCACGAAGCTGCTGACTCTCACTTCGTTGCCCATGTCGATTCTCGCTGAGATGCCCGAGCGATGGGGAGCCGATGCCCTTGGTGGCAGGGCGTTAGCTACGCGTAGCGGCAGCCGGGGGATCGCCGTCAGGGGCCGGGGGACCGGATCCCGTTCGGCGGACGCGGACGGTTCGGTCCAGCAGTACGCGTTGCCCCCTTCACCGCTGCCGATGGGGTGAGGTACGAGGAAGTCGTCTCCTTGGTGCCGGAGTGCGGATGGCCGACGGAGGAGGAGATCGATGCGACCTACGACCCGAAGAATCCCCGCCTGGCCACTCGCCGCAGACACTGGAACTACTTCATCTGCGTGGCCGTCGGTCTGGTCATGGGCGCCTTCATCCTGAGCGGGTGTGCGGAGATGACGTACGCCGCCACGCGGTGGTGACACCGCAGGGGGTGCTCGCCTCCGCGGGCTGTCGGCAGAGGGCGCAGCCGTGTGCGCGGGAAGGAGTGAGGCTGCCGGTGCGGTAGTGGCCGGGGCTGTGGTGGGTAGAAGAAAATCCATGAACGAACTCGCGGGTGATCCGGCTGGCGGTCCGGGGCCGGGGCCGCCGGGTTCACCGGACGGCGGTGTGCACGCGACCGTATGGGACAGGACCGCGGGCCGGGGCGAGCGGGCGGTCTTCGCGCACGGAATCCTGACCTGGGGCGACGACGAACGCTACGGCTTCGCCGCTCAGCACCCGCTCGCCGACGACTACCGGCTGCTGCTGATGGACCGGCGCGGCTACGGGCGCAGCCCCGATACCGGGCGCAGCGACTACGAGACCGATGCCGGCGACCTGATCGGGCTGCTGGGCGACGGCGGGCATCTGGTGGGGCATGCGTACGGTGGGGTGAGCGCGCTGGTCGCCGCGGTACGGCGGCCTGATCTGGTGCGGTCGCTCGCTCTCATCCAGCCCGGGGCCCTGAGGCCCGCTGCCGGGGAGCCGGTCGTCGCCGCGGCGCTGGAGCGGGCCCGGGCGGGGACCGCGGCACTGCCCGCCGGGTTCACGCCGGAAGACTTCCTGCGGGCGTCCACCGAGGCGCTGGGGATGGACACCCCGGAGGCCACCCCGGAACGGCTGCGCGCCGCCGCCACCTCGATGGCCGAACGCCCTTGCTGGGACGCCGAGATCCCGCTCGAGCCCCTGGCCGCGGCGCCCTGGCCCAAGCTGCTGATCTCGGGAGACTGGGCGGGTGCGCCTCCGCTGTACAGGGAGTACGCCGGAGAACCACTGATCGCCTGCGCCCGGTACCTCGCCGACACACTCGGTGCCGAACACCTCGTCGTACCGGGCTACTACCCTCACACACAACAACCCGAAGCAGTCAACAGAGCACTACGGGGGCTATGGGCCCGGGCCTGAAAGGCTGTCTGACGTGGTGAGCTTTACGAGCTTCCCACAGCAGGTGAGGGCGGCGGCCAGGCCAACGAACGCGAGGAAGCGGGAGCCCTGCAGCCCGTACCAGACGATAGAACAGCAAGAGCCGAATAGGCCCGGGAGAACAGGATGATCAGTCAGCCGTCCAGCCGTGATCCTCGTGGGCGGCGGCCTTCTCTTTGCCGAGCCACACGAGACCGGACCGCCGGCCCCGTAGCCGGAAGATTCCCTCCGACCAGTCAGCAAGCTCGTCGTCGAGCTCATCGGCGGAAATGGTTCCGTCGTCGAAATCGGGCGAGCCTGGTATCGATCGGTGGCTGCGGCCACCAGCGCCTGAACACACACCCATTCTCTCCCCCTCACCCCACAGTCCCCAGCACAAGACGCGGGCGGGACGGCGACAGCGAGACCACACCGGCGCCGGCACTGTACGTCCGAGCTCAGCCGAACGGCAGCGCGCCGGACACAGCCGGGCCACGGTCACTCGATACTGCAGCCGACCGCCCCCGGCGCCAGCCACAGTCCAGCCGTCGCGACGAAATCCGTGAGTTCGATCCGGCCGCCATTGGTTCCGTCGTCCCAGCGGGTCCAGAGCCTCGACTCATCGCTGTCCCAAGTGTCGGTGTCCTCGCTCGGGTGCTGCTCGACGGTTCCCTCACCGTGCCGGTACCGCAGGTACAGGTACTGGCCCGTGGTCGTCCAGGCATCCCACTGCGACGGACAGCTCCCGGAGGTCTGGACCACCCGCGCGAGGGTCACGTCCTCGTGCAGGTGTGCCTCCACAGCACCCAGGTGCCGGTCGTGGGCGATGAGGAGGCTGTCCACGAGACCGAGCAGGCGGATGCTGCCACTGGGAAACTGGAGCGTGAGGCCGGCCGTGAAGCCGATGCGGCCGTCGTCGTAGTCGATCTCCCGGACCGAGCGAATCGTCTGTCCGACGAACCGGGTCGGCGGAACATCCGGCGAGTCGTCGATTACGGAGACGCGTCCGTGCTCCTCCATCGAGTAGGGTCCGTGCGGCAGGTCGGCTCGCAGAGACAAGCCGGTCGACGGTGTATGGAACAGCACCGGGCCCAGACCCTCCAGGTGGAGCCACAGGTGCACCAGCGTCGGATCGTCGTCGGCGTAGTAATGCCACGCTGTGGTCACCTTCAGCAGTCGTCTTCCGATCAGGTCGGCGGCGCGTAGCTCCTCATCGTCCATCACCTGCCGATGTTCGCACGGCGTCAGCAGGAGGACACGCGCATCTCCGACCGTCCCTCCACTCGGATCTCGCGCCTCCGTGCCCCGGGCGGCACACCGGGCTTTTCGCCACCGCGGGGGACTGCGGCCTCGTCCCCGCGCGCGGATTGTGCTGGACTGCGCAACACCATCGGCAAGCGACCACGAGGTGACCACGATGCCTCTCGAAGGCGAGTACGAACCGGGCCCGGAGCAGTGGGTACGCGAACAAGTCGAACTGTACGAGAGCTCGAACGGCACACAGGGCACAACGCTCTGGGACACAGGTTTACCCGTCGTCATCATGACGACCCGCGGCGCGAAGACGGGGAAGATCCGCAAGATTCCCCTGATGCGCGTGGAACACGAAGGACGATACGCGGCCGTGGCGTCGAAGGGCGGATTCCCGCGCCACCCGGTCTGGTACTACAACCTCAAAGCCCATCCTGATGTCGAACTCCAGGACGGGCCGGTCCGGCAGGACATGGCAGCCCGCGAGGTTCACGGCGACGAAAAGGCCCTGTGGTGGGAGCGCGCCGTCGCGGCCTATCCGCCGTACGCCGAGTACCAGCACGCGACCGACCGCACCATTCCTCTCTTTCTCCTCGAACCTCTTCCCCGCCCGGCCGGACGGGCGGAGCGCGCGGCGGACTGAGGGGCCTTGTGCCGGGGCTTGAGCCGTACGCGGCTCAGCCGTCGACGAGAGCGATGCCGGCCGCGTCGTAACGGTCGCCCGCGATCCGCTCGGGCGGCGCGGCGGCCTCGATGGCGGCGAGGTCGTCGGGGGACAGCTCGACGGCGAGGGCGGCCAGGTTCTCCGCCAGGTAGCTCCGGCGCCGGGTGCCGGGGATCGGCACCACGTCCTCGCCCCGGTGCTGTACCCAGGCCAGGGCGAGCTGACCGGCGGTGATGCCCTTCGCGGCGGCCAGCTCCTCCAGTTTCGCCACGACCGCCAGGTTGCGTTCGAGGTTGCCGCCGGTGAAGCGGGGCTGGCCACGCCGGATGTCCGTCTTCGCCATGGCCTCGACCGAGTCGTACCGTCCGGTGAGGAAGCCGCGTCCGAGCGGGGAGAACGGGACCAGGCCGATGCCGAGTTCGCGGCAGACCGGGGCGACCTCCGCCTCCGGATCGCGGGTCCACAGCGACCACTCGCTCTGGAGCGCTGTGATCGGGTGGACCGTGTGCGCCCGCCGGATGGTCCCGGCGGCGGCCTCGGACAGTCCGAGGTGGCGGACCTTGCCCGCCCGGACGAGTTCGGCCATGGCACCGACGGTTTCCTCGACGGGCACCCGCGGATCGACCCGGTGCTGGTAGTAGAGGTCGATATGGTCGACGCCCAGCCGACGCAGTGACGCCTCGCATGCCTGCCGTACGTAGGCGGCGTCACCGCGGATCAGGACGGGCTCGTCCGGACGGTTGGCGAAGCCGAACTTCGTGGCCAGCACCACTTCGTTGCGCCGTCCGGCGACGGCCCGGCCCACCAGTTCCTCGTTGTGCCCGAAGCCGTACACGTCGGCGGTGTCCAGGAAAGTCACCCCGAGGTCGAGGGCGTCGCGGAGCGTCGCAATCGACCGGGTGTCGTTCGAGGCGCCGTAGCCATGGCTCATTCCCATGCATCCCAGGCCCTGTGCGGACACCGTCAGTTCGCCGAGGTTCCGGGTGGGGAGGGTGGTCATGCTGATGCCTCCTGAGTTCGTCGGATCATCTGCCGGGGACGGTAGACAGTGGAGTGCACTCGATGTCAACAACGCCCCTGACCCGGCCGACGCGCTCAAGGGCCGGACCGGGCCGGGAGTCACCCGGCGTATGCGGGTGATCACGGCTACCTTGGGTGCCCGCACATCCGGCTCAAGCTCTGTTCGGGAGGGTACGCATGGCTGATCGGGTACGGGACGAGGAACTCTCCGACGACTACTACGACCTCGGTACGCACTCGCGGCGGGTGACCACGTCCTCCCCCGAGGCACAGCGCTGGTTCGATCGCGGGCTGGTGTGGACGTACGCCTTCCATCACGAGGAGGCGGTCCGCTGTTTCGAGAAGGCCGCGGAGGCCGATCCCGGCTGTGCCATGGCGCACTGGGGGATCGCGTACGCGCTGGGGCCCAACTACAACAAGCCGTGGGAGTTCTTCGACGCGCGGGATCTGGCGCGGACCGTGGAGCGGACGCACGCGGCGGTCGAGCGCGCGCACGAGGCGTCCGCCGGTGCGTCGGCCGCCGAGCGGGCTCTGATCTCGGCGCTGCGTTTCCGCTATCCGCAGGCGAGCCCGGCCGAGGACTGCTCCGTCTGGAACGCACCGTATGCCGAGAGTATGCGTGCCGCCTTCGAGGTGGACCCGGATGATCCGGATCTCGCCGCCTTGTATGCCGACGCGCTGATGAATCTCACCCCGTGGCAGTTGTGGAATCTGCGTACCGGTGAGCCCGCGGCGGGTGCGCGTACGAGTGAGGCGAAGGAGGTGCTGGAGAGTGCGCTCGCCACGCCTGCGGGGCGGAATCATCCTGGTGTGGTCCATCTGTATGTGCATGTGATGGAGATGTCGCCGTTCCCGGAGCAGGCGCTGGCGGTCGCCGACCGGCTCCGCGGACTGGTGCCCGACGCGGGGCATCTGGCGCATATGCCCTCCCATCTGGAGGTGCTGTGCGGGGACTACCGGCGGGTCGTATCGGACAACGACGCCGCGATCGCCGTGGACGCGAAGGTGCTCGAACGGTCCGGCGCGATGAACTTCTACACCCTCTATCGCTGCCACAACATTCATTTCAAGATCTACGGTGCGATGTTCCTCGGCCGGTCCGAGGTGGCGCTGGAGGCCGCGGCACAGCTGGAGGCGTCCATTCCTGAGCCGTTGCTTCGGGTGCAGAGTCCCCCGATGGCCGATTGGCTGGAGGCGTTCGCGGCCATGCGTGTGCATGTGCTGATCCGTTTCGGCCGCTGGTCGGACATTCTCCGGCTGCCCCTCCCCCGGGACCAAGAGCTGTACAGCACCACGACGGCGATGCTGCGCTATGCCCGTGGCGTCGCACTGTCCGCGACGGGCCGGGTGGACGAGGCGGCGGCGGAGCGGGAACGGTTCCGTGAGGCGAAGGGCAGGGTCCAGGAGACGCGGATGCTCTTCAACAACACCTGCGCCGACATTCTCGCCATCGCGGCCGCCATGCTCGACGGGGAGCTGGAGTACCGCAAGGGGCGTTTCGATATCGCGTTCGCCGCGCTTCGGCGATCGGTCGAGCTGAGCGACGGTCTGCCGTACGACGAACCGTGGGGCTGGATGCAGCCGCCTCGGCACGCTCTGGGCGCGCTCCTGCTGGAGCAGGGGCGTATCGCCGAGGCCGAGGCCGTCTACCGGGCGGATCTCGGGCTGGACGACACTCTGCCCCGGGCCTGCCAGCATCCGGGCAATGTGTGGGCTCTTCACGGATTCCACGAGTGTCTGACGCGGCTCGGACGGGCTGATGAGGCGCGTGTCGTCGCGCACCAGCTGAAGATGGCGGAGGCCCTGGCCGATGTTCCGGTGAAGGCGTCCTGCCACTGCCGGACCGGGGGCGCCTCCCACGGCAGCGGGGCTGAGGGCTGAACCGTGTCGCTCCGTCCGGCGGGCGGTGCGCCGGTTGCGACGGGCTGATCTTTCGTTCGGCCGTACGGCCACGGGTGGGGAGAATCGCGTCGTGGACGGCAACGAAGGGTCGGTACGGGATTCAGGAGGCGGGGGCGGCATGTGGGGCGAGGTGTTCGCGGGCGAGACGCCGAGCCGGCAGGTCCGGGACCGGTGGGGTGACGGGATCTCCGCGAATTCCGGGGTTTCCGGGGAGGCGCTCGCACGGCTCGTCGGGCGGGTGGAGAGTGTGCTGTGGCGGGCGTTGCCGGCCGAGGCCGTGGAGGCGGCGCTGACTCATCCCGACCGGAGAGTACGGCGGGTTGCGGCGGAAACGCAGCCGAATGTGACGGCGGAGCAGTTCACCCGGTGTGTTCTCGGGGCGGCGACGGAGCGTGACCGGTGGATGTTCACGATGTTCGCCGTGGCCCGGCATGTCGATCTCGGTGCGGAGGGGCATCGGCGGGTCGCCGTCGATCCGTCGACACGGGTGCGGGCCGAGGCAGTACAACTCCGGTCGATGCCGGTAGCCGAGTTGGTCCGGATGACCGCCGACCCCGAGCCCGCAGTACGCGCTACCGCCTGTGACCGTGCCTGGCCCTATCTGAGCGCCGGGGCCCGGCAGCGGCTGCTGAATGATCCGGCGGGCCGGGTGCGGGCCCGGGCGCTGCTCCGGCGTCATCGGACGTCTCCGCTGTCCCGCGAGGTGTTCGACGCGGAGGGGTTGGGGGTGGACGCGCTGCGGACGTGTCGGCTCAGTCGTACGTTCTTCGAGGAACTCGCCGGGCACGAGGATCCCCGGCAGCGTTCCGCCGCGGCCGCCAATCCCTGGCTGCCGCCGGATCTCGTCGCCCTGCTCGCCCGGGATCCCGATCAGGGAGTGAGGTGGGTGACGTCCCTGCGCGCCGATCTCACCGAGGACGAGCGGAGCCGGATACCCGTCGAGTACGACCCGGATGGGCACTATCCCGTCCTGGAATGGGTCACAGTCCTCCACGGCGACGAGGGCGCCATGAGGCGGCTGGCGCGCTCCTCCCATTTTTTGGTGCGCCGTAGTGTCGCCCGTGCCCGGCGGCTGCCGACGGATGCCGTCGAGCTGTTGGCGGGGGACGAGGACCGGGTGGTCCGGCTCTTTCTCGCCGAGTCCTGCGACGACGCGCCCGGCGACATGCTCCTGGAGGTCTGGCGCTGGTGGACCGGCAGTCTGACCTGCCCCGACCGGCCCCGTGGGCATCCCGGCTTCCCTCGCGCGGGGTTGCTCCGGTTTGCCGAGGACCCCGATCCGCGGATGCGGCGGCTGGCACCGGACGATCCGGCGTCCACGGCGGAGCTGGTGGAGCGGTTGAGCCACGATCCCGCCGGGGAGGTGCGGCTTCGGGCCGCGTCCGACGCGCGGCTCGGCGCGGCGTCCCTGGTTCGGCTGACCGCCGATCCCGAAGGGGGTGTGCGGTACGCGGCCACGGTTCATCCGGCGCTGCCCGTGCCCGTGCTCGTACGGTTGCTGCGCGATCCCGCGACGGCGCGTCATGCGGCGGCCAATCCGTCGCTGCCGTCCGATGTCGTCCATCGGATGATCGATCTCGTACTGATGGACGACTGAAGGAGACGGGGGCGGGGCGGGGGGCTCTGCCGTCGGGGTGCGTCGGCCGGGGCGGGTGGTTCCGAGGTGGTCTTGGCAAGACCTTCCGGAAGCGTTGCCTCATACCGGCGACTTCCGCTCTAAACACCCATCAACGCGGGCAACTTATCCCCAGTCGCTTCGCGAGGAAGCGCGGGAAGCGGACCGGGGCGCCGTCGAGCGTCGGCAGATCGGCCGGGCGCGGGGATGGTGGCCCTCGATGGAGAGGCGGAACTCATGAGCATGATCCAGACCGGCAAACTGCAGCTCAACTCCACCAGTGCCACGGAGGTGACGGGCGGGGTCACCACGACCTTCACTCAGGTGACGTTCCCCTCGCCCTTCCCGAGCAACGCCGCTGTGGTGGTCATTCCGTTCGTCCAGACGTTCAACGGACCCGATACGCCGGGACTGCGGATCGCCGATGTCACCTCCACAGGGTTCAAGATTCGTATGAATGAGCTGGTGGGGACGGGGAGAGCGCTCTCCGACGGTCCGCACACGTCGGAGACGATCGGCTGGATCGCCAGTACCGTCTAGAACCTCGCGAGGGGGCGGGGCAGGACACGACGCCGGACCGCGTGTGCCGTTCACCGGGGCGTCACATAATCTCGTGCGGGACGGATGCCCGATGTCACGGGTGTCCCGTTCGAGGAGGCGGTAGTGCTCGGCAGGGGTACGCGGTTGATCGCGGGCGCCATGACGGTGGCGTGTGTGGTGCTGTTGGGGCCGAGTGCGCCGAGCGGTGTGCCCTTCGCCGGGGCCCTGCCGACGGGGGCGGTCGAGGACGTGGTGCCGAACCGGGTCATGACCTGGAACATCTGCAATCCGTGCAAGGAGAGCAATGTCGGGCGGGCGGCGGAGATCGCCACCTACGCGCCGCAGGTCGTGGGGTTGCAGGAGGCGTGTGTACGGGACGTCGAGAAGATCCGGGACTATCTGGAGAGTCTCTACGGTCTGGTGTACCACGTGGAGTACGGGATGGTGCTGCGGAACCGGGGGCGGTGCGGGGGGACGCCGTGGAGCCCCGGCGCCTTCGGGCAGGCGCTGTTGTCGGCGGCGCCGATGACGGACCGGGTGAGTGTGGAGTATCCCGACGGCGGGTCCGAGGACCGGGGGTACATGGCGGTGACCACCACGGTGGGGGGCGAGTCCGTCCGGGTGTTCAATACGCATCTCGCCCAGCGGCGTCAGCAGGACGTCCGGGCGGGCCAGACGGGTGTGCTCGCCGCGGAGGTCGCCGAGTACGATCGCGCGATCGTACTCGGCGACTTCAATGCCGTACCGGACGCTCCGGAGCTGACCGGGATGTGGTCGCTGGCCTCGGACACGGACGAACGGTGCCGTCCCGCGTCCGGTGGTGGCTGTGAGCCGACCACGGACTGGCAGAGCAAGTTCGACTATGTCTTCCTGCGGGGCATCGTGCCGTCCGGACACCGGGTGCTGCCGACCCCGTATTCGGATCACCATCTGGTGCAGGCCGATCTGGACATCGGCCGTACGGGCTCTTCTCAGGTCGACGCGGCGGGGCGCCCCCGGGTGTGACGGGGCCTGGTCGGGCTCGCGACCGGGGTGCCGCAATGAGCGCCGGTGCCCGGTGGCGCCGGTAGTGCGAAGCGTTGCGGGGGCGCGACGGAAGGTTTCATCGATCCCTTTGTTCGCTTCTGTTCCGTGATTCCCTCTTGGCACGTACTCAGGTGGCGATATGAGTATCCGTACGGATGTCGGCCTCGGTATCCGCGGGCTCATGGTGGGCGCGCGGATCGAGCCGCTCCTTCGTCGTCTGAGGAGGTACTGATCATGAGACCAGTAGGACGGGCCGTCACGGCCCTGGCGTTGACGGGTGTCACGCTCGTCGGAACGGCCGGTACGGCATGGGCGTCCTGCGGGCAGGTGGATCATCTGGTCGCGGCGAGCGCCTGTGCCACCGGGTGGGGCAGTGGGCTGAAGTCGGCGCCACAGCACTCGCCCGAGCCGTTGACGAACATCCGAGCCGGTCAGCACGGGTGCTTCGACCGGCTGGTGTTCGATGTGACGGGGGCCGCCGAGGAGACCGGATACCGGGTCGGATATGTCGGTGCCTTCCATCAGGACGGCACCGGTACCAGGATTCCCGTCGCGGGCGGGGCGATTCTGGAGATCTTCGTCAACGCGCCGAGCTACGACCCGTCGACGGGTGGGGTGGTCTATCCGGGGACGCCGGGCCGGTCGCTTCCGGGGGTGGGCGTCGGCGGGTACCGGACGTTCAAGGACACCAAGTTCGGGTCGAGCTTCGAGGGGCGGACCCAGGTCGCGGTCGGGGTCCGGGCGCGGCTGCCGTTCCGGGTGCTGCAGTACGGGGACAAGGTGGTGGTGGACGTCGCGCACACTTGGTGAGACGGGGCCGGCCCCGGTCCGCCGCAGATGCGGGCGGGCCGGGGCCGGTGGTGTCGCCGGATCAGATGCCGAACTCGGCGGAGGAGATCCCGAGGGTGGCGCACGCGTCGCGGAGGATCTGCTCCTCGGCGGGCGAGATGTATCCGTCGGCTCCCGCGACGACGATGCCGGTCTGGATGACCGCGCGGGCCTCTGCGGGCTTCTTGGCGGCCTTGGCCACCTCCTGGAGGGCTTCGGCGCGGCCCCGGATGGGGTCGGCCGTCAGCTGGTCGACGTGCTTGTTGAAGCGGGTGCGCAGCTGGTCCGGCGGGAAGTTCTGAAGGACGTCGTTGGAGAGGATCAGCGATTCGACATGCTGGCGCTCGGCCGGGTCGACATGTCCGTCGGCCGCGGCCACCAGGGCGCAGACGGCCATGCTGGCGTCGCGGTAGGCGCCGCTCTTCAGCTCGGTCTTGAGTGAAGTGAGCTGGGTCTTCAACAGGCCCACGAGCTGGGCCTTGGAGCCGGAGCCGGAGCTCTGCGCGGCGGGACGGCCGTGGCTCTGCGCCCCGGATCCCGAGTGACCCGATCCCTGGGCCTGCTGCTGGAGGGCCTTGGCCTGGTCCTTGAGTCGGTCCCACATCGCCACTGAATTGCCACCTCGGTCCTGGCTGAAGTTCGTCTGTCGGTGACGCGTATCGACGCGTCACCGGGGCCAACGTACGGGGTGGCCGGGGAGTTCCGCAGGGCGGGGTCCGTTACCCCGGAGGTAATCGCGCTGGTGGGTGGGGTCGGACAGAGTGTGATCACCGCGCCGGGGAGAGGGTTCTCCGGCGACACGGTCCCTCTGTCGAACTGTCGAACGGGAGTCACTCATGTCACGTCTCCGCCGGATGCGCTCCGCCGTCGTGCTGGCGACCGCCGCCGCGCTGCTGCCCCTCGGTTCCGGTACCGCGTCGGCTTCGGCGACCGCGCCGCAGGCCATGTCGTCGTACTGCCAGGCCGTTGTGGGCGGGCAGTCGTCGCTCCCGGCCAACGCGCACGCGTTCATGAAGGCGTACTGCGAATGGGGTGCGGATCCGAAGGTCGACACCTATATGGATCTGTTCACACCGACCGGGACCTTGATGGACTCGGGGCTGCCCGCGCCGATCGGCAAGGATGCCATCGCCGCGCAGATGGACAGCCTGCTGCGGGCCGTGAAGTACAACTTCCAGCCGGTGTCGGCGGTGGCGTCGCCGGACGGGAAGGTGGTCTTCGTGAAGGCGCGTAACTCCGGTTGGAAGAAGAATCCGGACGAGTCGCCGGGGGCCCCGTTCGACTACATCACGACGCACCGGCTGGTGCTCGACGGGGCACGGGTGGAGCAGGGGCGCAGGTTCTGGGACCAGACGGAGCTGTTCCGTTCGCTGAACGGTCAGTTGCCCCATCTGTTCGCTTCGGTTCCGGCGGTGGCGTGGAAGCCGCCGCGGACGGAGAACCGGCTGACGGCGTGGAACACCCGTGACGCTTCCGCGCTGGTGGCCGGGGTGGACGACGTGGTGTCGATGACCGGGCCCGGACTGGGCGGGCAGGCGCTGACGAGCAAGGCGGCTATGCGGGCCTATCTGGAGAAGCTCTTCACCCGGGTCCATGAGCTGCGGCTGGAGCCGGGGCGGACCGTGCGTCAGGGGCAGGTGACGTACCGGGAGTGGGTGGGGCACGCGAAGCTTTCGCCGGAGGGCGGGGCGGTGCGGGAGATCACGTACGGCGTCACGGAGCGATTCACCCGGAACGGGCAGGGCGACGTGGAGTGGGATCTGGCGTTCGAGACCCTGGATCTGGTGGCGACCGAGTGTGAGATCACCGAGCTTCGGCGGATGTTGTTTCCGCAGCTGCCGCCGTGCCCCGGTGGGGCGGTCTGACGGTGGCGGGGCGCCGTGGTCCGGGAGCTGTCTCCCGGACCACGGCCGTTGCGTCGGGCCGTGCGGGTGGGTCGTCGGCCGGTGGGGTGTGCGGGTGGTCAGGCCGTGCTGCGGTCGGTGGGGGCGGACGGGCGGGGGACGGTGGGGTCGGCCGGTTCCGGTTCCGTTCGGGGGGCGTTGTCCGTCGGGTGGTCGCGGACTTCCTCCGGGTGCCTCGGGGGCTTCGGGATCTGTTCGGCGGCCGCGTCCGGTCCGGGTGACGCGGCGGGGGCCGGGGTGCGGGTCTCGGGGAGGGCGGCGAAGCAGCAGAGGCTCAGGACGGCGACGCCGGTGAGCCAGACGGCGACGCCCCACGGTGGGCCGCCGCCGTGGGTCAGGGCGGTCGTGATCAGTGGGGTCAGGGCGCCGCCGAGGACGCCCGCCAGGTTGTAGCCGACGGCGGCGCCGGTGCAGCGGATCCGGGGTTCGTACAGCTCGGGGAGGTAGGCGGCGGTCACGGCGAAGACGGAGACGAAGGCGAGGAGGGCGATGACGAAGCCGAGGAACATCAGGGGTGGTCGGCCGGTGCCGAGGAGGGCGACGAGGGGGAACATCCAGAGGGCTGTCAGGGCGGTGCCCGCCAGGCACATGGGGCGGCGGCCCACATGGTCGGCGAGGAGGGCGGCGAAGGGGGTGGCGGTGCCTTTGATCGCGACGGCTCCCATGACCAGGGCCAGCATGACCGTACGGCTGATGCCGGCTTCCTCGGTGCCGTAGGCGAGGGCCCAGGTGGTGACGGTGTAGAAGACGGCGTAGCCGCTGGAGAGGGCGCCCGCGGTGAGGAGCAGGGTGCGCCAGTGGTGGCGTACGACTTCCGCGGCGGGGGCGGCGGCCCGGCGGCCGGTTCCGCTGAGTTCGCGGAATGCGGGGGTTTCGGCGAGGGATGTCCGCAGCAGGAGGCCGACGCCGGCGAGGACTCCGGCAACCCAGAACGGGACGCGCCAGCCCCAGGTGAGGAACTGCGTGTCGGTGAGGCCGATGGAGAGGGCGAGGGTCACTCCGTTGGCGAGCAGGAAGCCGACGGGTGGGCCCAGTTGGGGGAAGGCGCTCCAGAGGGCGCGGCGGTGGGCGGGGGCGTGTTCGGAGGTGAGGAGGACCGCTCCGCCCCATTCGCCGCCGAGTCCGATGCCCTGGATGAAGCGGAGGGTGACGAGGAGGACCGGGGCGGCGGGGCCGATGGTGTCGTAGGTGGGCAGGCAGCCGACGAGGACGGTGGCGATACCGGTGGTGAGGAGGGAGGCGAAGAGGACGGGGCGGCGTCCGTGGCGGTCGCCGATATGGCCGAAGAGCAGGGATCCGAGAGGGCGGGCGATGAAGCCTGCGCCGAAGGTGCCGAAGGCGGCGAGGCTGCCGGTGAGGGGTGAGAAGGAGGGGAAGAAGAGGGGGCCGAGGACGAGTGCGGCGGCGGTGCCGTAGACGAAGAAGTCGTAGAACTCGACGGCGGTGCCGGCCAGGGTGGCGAAGGCGAGGCGGGTCATGGACGGGGTTCGGGCGCCCGTGGGGTGGGGGGCCGGGGGGCGGCGTGTGCGCATATCGGGGCAACGGTGTGCGGTGGTGGCCGGTTACGCGCGGTCAGAGGCAGGTGGTGGTGTGGTGTGGGGCGGGCCTGTGTCGGGGATTCGGGTGTCGGACGGCGCCGGGCCCCGCCCGTGGCGGCGGGCGGGGTTGGTGGACGGTCAGCCGGAGAGGGCTCTCATACGGCGGGTCACGGTGGCGCTGTGGCGTTCGGACCAGGTTTCGAGGGCGGTCCGGCAGGCGTGGTCGAGGTGGTGGACTTCGGTGAGGTCGAGTTCGACGGCGCGGTCGGGCGGGAGGGCTTCGAGGCTGTCGAGCAGGTTGGGCAGGCGGAGGAAGGTGGCGTTGCCGCGGAGGCGTACCCGGACCGGTCCTGTGCCGCGTTCGTCGACGTCGAGCCTCAGGTGGGAGGCTTCCCAGGCTGTTTTGGCCACGGCGAGGGCGAGTCCGGCGATCACACCTTCGAACATGCCGATGACGACGATGGCGAGGGCGGTGACGGCGAGGACGAGAGCTTCGCCGCGCTGACGGCGCCAGAGGGTGGCGAGTTCGCGGGCGGGGACCAGTTTGAAGCCGGCGTGGACCAGGACGGCGGCGAGGGCGGGGACGGGGATGTAGGCCAGTGCGGCGGGTAGGAGGGCGGCGAAGAGCAGCAGCCAGACGCCGTGGAGGACGCGGGAGGCTTTGGTGCGGGCTCCGGCCTGGACGTTGGCGGCGCTGCGGACGATGACCGCGGTCATCGGGAGGGCGCCGAGGACGCCGCAGAGCGCGTTGCCCGTGCCCTGGGCGACGAGTTCCTTGTCGTAGTCGGTGCGGGGGCCGTCGTGGAGGCGGTCGACGGCGGCGGCGCCGAAGAGGGATTCGGCGGAGGCGATCAGGGTGAACGCCAGGACGGTGCCGATGGCGCCGAGGCCGACGAGTTCGCCGAACGCCTCGGCGGACGGGGGCTGGACGGAGTCGAGGAGTCCTCGTACCTCGACGGTGGCGACGGGGAGTCCGGTGGCGACGACGGTCAGGGTGGCGAGGCCGACGGCGGCGAGCGGTCCGGGGACGGTCCGGATCCTCCGGGGCAGATGCTTCCAGAGGACGAGGACGGCGACGGTGGCGGCGCCGAGGGCGATGGAGGCGAGGGCCTCGGTGTTTCCGGCTGTGCGCCAGAGCGCCCCGGGGAGCCCGATGATCTTGCCGATGCCGTCGGCGGGGGCTTCGAAGCCCGCCATGGCGTAGAGCTGTCCGGCGATGAGGATGAGGCCGATTCCGGCGAGCATGCCTTCGACGACGGAGACGGAGACGGCTCGGAAGCAGCGGCCGAGGCGGAGGACGCCGAGGAGGATCTGGAGTACCCCGGCGGCGAGGACGATGGCGCCGAGGACGGGGAGTCCGAATTCGGTGACGGCTTCGAGGACGAGGACGGTCATTCCGGCGGCGGGTCCGGAGACCTGGAGGCTGCTGCCGCGCATCATGCCGGTGACGATGCCGCCGACGATGCCGGTGACCAGGCCGAGTTCGGCCGGGACTCCGGAGGCGACCGCTACGCCGACGCAGAGCGGGAGGGCGACGAGGAAGACGACGAGGGAGGCGGCGAAGTCCTGGCGCAGATGAGGGTAGTTGGTCCTGGGCACGTCGGCGCTCACAGGGCGGTGAAGGTGTCGGTGGCTGCGTGGTGTGCCTGGACGGCACCGGTGTGTACTTCGTAGTACCAGCCGTGCATTCGGAGTTGTCCGGCGGTCAGCCGTCGGGACACGCATGGGTAGGAGCGCAGGCGCAGCAGTTGGGTCAGGACGTGCTGCTGGACGGCGCGGGCGACTTCGGGGTCGTCTGGGTCGGCGTCTTCCGGGGCGGGTTGGTGGGCGGCGTGGGCGAGCCAGTCGCGGACGGCGGGCACGGCGGTGAGGTCGTCGCCGCGGACGAGGGCGCCGACGGCGCCGCAGTGGGAGTGGCCGCAGACGACGATGTCCTGGACGCCGAGGACGTCGACGGCGTATTCGATGGTGGCGGCCTCGCTGGTGGGGTGGCCGGTGGTGGTGGGCGGGACGATGTTGCCCGCGGTGCGGAGTTCGAAGAGCTCGCCGGGGCGTGCGCCGGTGATCAGGGACGGGACGACCCTGGAGTCGGAGCAGGTGATGAAGAGGGTGTGGGGGGACTGCCCGGCGGCGTGGGGGGCGAACCGTTCGGGGTTCCGGCCATGGGCCCGGGCGTGGTCGATGAGCGGCTGCATGTGGGGTGAATCCTCCTGGCGCGCTGTGGGGGCGCGTCGGGGCTGACGTGACAGAGCGTGGGGGCGGGCTCCGGATCAGCAGCGGAAGACCTGTAACTCGGCCGGGGTGGGGGTGGCCGGGGCTCTTCTGTCCTGCCGGGGGTGACCGGCGGGCGGGGTGAGGAGGTGCCCGGGGGTGCGGTGGCGCGGTGCGGCGCGGGGTGCGCGGCGCGGCGCTGATGGCACGGTCGCGGCGGGGCGGTGGTGGTCGCGGGCGTGTAAGGGGCCGAGTGGGTCAAGGGTGGGTTCGCCGGCTCGGCTGTGGTGCTCCGCGCCGGGTTCCGGGGTGGTTCGGAGGGTGAGGTCCTGGCCGGGTGTGCTTCCGCGGCTGATCGGGTGCGGGGTCGCGAGGGCCGTCGTCGGGGAGAGGAACGGTAAGGCGAGCAGAGCGACGGTGAGCAGGGATATCAGCGTTCGTGATGTCGTGGTCCGCATGAGGCGCCTCCCTCCGGCCGATGGGTTCGGGTTCGCGTACGCACACGTCAAGGGTTGACCAACTAGGTCAACAGAAGGTCAAGGAACACGTTAACGCCTGTTGATCATTCGTGGGACATGCAAGGACTTCGCGCGCGTCACACGGGGGTGGTACGCCCCTTGTTGAACGGCTTCGCCGCCTTTGATGCCCGGGGGGGCTCCCGGGGCAGGAGGGGTTCACCCGCCGGCGTCGGGGAGCGGGGCGGGGCAGACACCGCCCGGGGCGTCCCTCAGTTCGAAGTGCCACATCTCATTCGCATACGTCTGGCAGAGCCCGTACCGAGCGCCGTTCCGGATGAGCCAGTCGTCGGCGTCGGTGGGGCCTATGTCGACGGCCTTGCCGGTCACATGGGCCGATTTCTCCGGTGTGGTGACGAACTTCCTCGCTTTCTGCAGACTGCCGTGGCGCCGGACGGCGCGGTCGAGCAGCTCCTGCTGGTACTCCGGGCTCCGCCATCCGGAGGTGACGGAGAACTCGATTCCGTCTTTCCGGGCTTCCCCGGCGGCGCGCAGGAGGGCCTTCCGGAGTTCCCCGTCGAGATTGCGGATCGCGGGATGGCCGGTGTCGAAGGGGGTGACACTCCGGCCGGACCCGACCTCGCCGCTCTCTTCGGCTCGCTCCCGCGACGGGCCGGTATCGACCCAGGGGGCGGTGGCGCCGATGCTGCCGAACGGCCCGCCGCCGGACCCGTCGGCCACTGCCCACCAGGCGGTTCCCGCGAGAACGGCGAGGGCGAGCCCGCCGGTCGCGAGGACCGCCTGCCGGGTGCGCCGGCGGTCCGTCCGGCTCGCCGCCCCGTCTCCCCGCGCCCTGCCGTCGTCATTCGCCATGACACGCCACGCCTCCAGGTATTCCCGATTCCGCCGTTGGTGTGATCAGTGAAGGCGGCGAGGCATTCCGCGGGCGTCTCTTAATTCCGATACATGCGCGATAGGTGACCCGTGATGTCATGGAGCCCGTCGCGCCGGAACAGCCGGCGAACCGGGAGACCGGGAGGATCGGACAGACGGGAGTGGGCCGTATGCGGGTACTGATCGTGGAGGACGAGCCCTATCTCGCCGAGGCCGTGCAGTCGGGGCTGCGCCTGGAGGCGATCGCCGCCGACATCGCGGGGGACGGGGACACGGCGCTGGAGCGGCTGGACGTCAACGAGTACGACGTCGTCGTACTCGACCGCGACATTCCGGGGACGCACGGTGACGACGTCTGCCGGGCCGTGGTGCGGCGCGGGCTGGGCTGCCGGGTGCTGATGCTGACGGCCGCGGGGGGTCTGGAGGAGAAGGTCGCGGGCTTCGGACTGGGGGCCGACGACTATCTGACCAAGCCGTTCGATCTGCCCGAGCTGGTCGTCCGGCTGCGGTCGCTGGCCCGGCGCCCCAAGGAGGGCGCTCCGCCGGTGCTGGAGTACGCGGGGATCCGGCTCGACCCGTTCCGGCGGGAGGTGTACCGGGACGGCCGGTATGTGGGTCTGACCCGTAAGCAGTTCGCGGTGCTGCGGTTGCTGATGGAGGCGGGGGGTGGGGTCGTCAGCTCCGAGACCCTGCTCGAACGGGCCTGGGACGAGCATGCCGACCCGTTCACCAATGCCGTGCGCATCACCATCTCAACCCTGCGCAAGAGACTGGGGGAGCCGGGAGTCGTCCATACGGTTCCCGGTGTCGGCTACCGGCTGGAGGCCCGGCCATGAGCGGCGCTGTCGCCGACACGTCCCGGGCCGACGAGGACAGCCCGCTGCCGGAGTGGCGGCACCGGCGGCTGACGGCACGGCTCCGCCTGACTCTGGGATACGCCTTCTTCGCCGTGATCTCGGGGGTGGTGGCGCTCGCCATCATCTACGCGGTGATGTGGTCGGTGCCGAACTACCCGTTCATCGCCGCCAATCCCGGGGACGACGACTACGTCCCTTCCCGGGAGGAGATCATCGATGTACTGATCCGGGCGTCCGGGTACGCCCTGCTGCTGCTCACCGTCATCGGGCTGGGGGCCGGCTGGGTGCTCGCGGGGCAGGTGCTGCGGCCGCTTCAGCAGATCACCCGGGCCGCGGACCGGGCCGCCCGGGGGGCGCTCGACCACCGGGTGGGGCTGACCGGACGGCGGGACGAGTTCACCGATCTCTCCGACACATTCGACCATATGCTCGACCGCCTGCAGCGGTCGTTCGAGGCGCAGCGGCGGTTCGCCGCCAACGCATCGCACGAACTCCGCACTCCCCTGGCGGTGAGCCGGGCGATGCTCGATGTGGCCCGGGCCGACCCGGAGGGACAGGACATACCGGTTCTGCTGTCGCGGCTGGCCGAGATGAACCGGCGGGGCGGGGAGATCGTGGACGCTCTGCTCCAGCTCTCCGCGCTCGGGAACGCGCCGCCGCCGATGGCGCCGCTCGACTTGTCCGAGGCGGTCGAGGAGGCGCTGGAGGCGGTCCGGGAGGAGGCTGCCGCACAGGGGGTGAAGGTCAGCGCCGAGGTCCGGCCCGTGGCCGTGAACGGTCATGAGGTGCTGTTGCGGCAGCTCGTGGTGAATCTGCTGCACAACGCGGTCCGGCACAATCTTCCGGTGGGCGGCTCCCTGGCCGTGACCGCAGGGCCCGATCCGGAGTCGGACGGGTTCGCCGTGGTCCGGGTGGTCAATACGGGGGCGGCGCTCGATCCGGAGGTGGTGCGCACCCTCACAGAGCCCTTTCTGCGCGCCGACGGGCGGACGGCAGCACGCAGGGGGCACGGACTGGGGCTGGCGATCGTCGCCGCGGTCGCCGAGGCGCATCACGGCGGGCTCGTCCTGGCCTCCAATCCCGGTGGCGGGCTGACGGTGACGGTGCGGATCCCCCGTACGGGGGACTGACCAGACGGGGAACTGACCAGGTGGGAGACCGACTCGCCGGACGCGTAGGACCGCCCGGCGTCCCCTCCGAATCCGACCCCGATCAGGGACGAGCCGGCGGCTTTGTTGCTGGTACGGGGATACGGGAGCGGGGCGACCGGGGCCGATTCCCGTCGAGGCGGCCCGGGGGCGCTTCCCCCGTACCGAGCCCGCCTTGAGGGCCGAGTCCCTCCGGGCCTGGACCATCGGGGGCGTTCCCGGCGTGGAGGCACTGGGATGAGTGCCTTCCCCGAGCTGCCGGGGCATCGCATCGCCGAGGCCGCCCCCGGCGCGTCGAGCCGGAGTCGGCTTTCCGCCCGGGAGCGTCGGGGCGCCGTACCGGGCCGGCGTAAAGAGACTGCCCCCCCGGGGGGGCCGGGGCGGCGGGGCCGTTCCCGCTTCTGGGGTCGCCGGGCCGGGTCCGTCGGCTCGGGGCGCCGGAGTCAGCTCCTCCCCGGGATCGCCGCGACCCCATACGGGGCCGCCTCGGGCCGGTCTCGTTCCCGGGCCGCCCGGGCCGCTCCCCGGCGCGCGGACCGGGCGGTTCTGTTGTGCCCGGGCACGGCCTGGCCGGGACTTGTCGCGGGTTATCCGGGGACGTGGCCCTCCGCGTACTGCTCGGCGTAGGCGCCGGTCGGGGGGATCACCGTGATGATGTCGATCAGTACGCCGTCCGGGCCCTCGACGATGAAGTGGCGCTGGCCGAACTCCTCGGTACGGAGGGTGAGCAGTTCGGTCAGCCCGGCCTCGCCGACGAGCCGCCGGTGTTCGGCGTCGACGTCGTCGACCTCGAAGTTCAGCAGCAGTCCGCCGGTCAGGGGGGTGCGGTGGCCCTCGGGGACCGTGGGGTGGGTGGGGTCGAGGAGGGCGAGTTCGTAGTGGGGGGCGTCGGGGCGGTGGAGGCTGACGTACCAGTCGGCCTCGAAGGTGATGGCGAATCCGAGGTGGCCGGTGTAGAAGTCGCGCGCCGCCGGGATGTCACGGGTGCCGATCACCGGGTAGAAGCCGCCGAGCTGGGTGGTCATGGCAGGGCCTTTCGTCGCTGGGTTGGCCGGAGGGCGGAGAGGTATGCGCGGGCGGGGCGGAGAGGCGCTCCGCGACCATTTCACATACCCCCGGTATGTGAAATCTGACGTTAGCATACCCGGGGTATGTGAAATGGAGAGGGTGATCATGGCGATGGCGGCGAACCGGGCCGAGCAACGGGCGGCGACACGGCGGGCACTGCTCACGGAGGGGCGGCGGCGCTTCGCCGCCGACGGCTTCCACGATGTGGTCCTGGCCGAGGTCGCCGAGGCGGTGGGGGTGACCAAGGGAGCCGCGTACCACCATTTCGCCAGTAAGGCGGGGCTGTTCCGGGCGGTGGTCGCGGAGGTTCAGGGGGAGTTGGGCGAGACGGTGGCGGCGGCGGCCGACGCCCATACCGATCCGTGGGAGCAACTGCGGGCGGGCTGCCGGGCCTTTCTGGCGGCGGGCACCGATCCGGCCGTGCGCCGGATTCTGCTGCTGGACGCGCCGACGGTGCTGGGGTGGGACGAGTGGCGGGCCATGGACGACGCCTCGTCGGCCCGGCATCTGACGGACGCGCTGCGATCCCTGGTGATCGCCGGGGTCGTCCCGGAACAGCCGGTGGAACCGCTGGCCCGGCTGCTGTCCGGCGCGATGAACGAGGCCGCTGTCTGGCTGGCCAGGTCAGGGGACCCCGGCGCGCTCGCCGCCACCGAGCGGGCTCTGGACCGGCTGCTGGCCGGGGTGCGTCACTGACGACCGTCCGCTCACCGGACGATCATGTCCGCCCTCTCCCCTGATCGCCGGGCAGCGGGCACACTCGGGCCCATGTCCGCATCCCCCGGGCCCCTGTCGCCCGTCCCGCCCGTACCGGCCGCGCAGACGTCCTCCCCCACCGCCCCGGAGCGGTGGATCCCGACCCACGGCGATCCCTACCGGCCGGTCCCCTACCGGCCCGAGCGGATCCCCGCCGACGAGTCGCTCGCCCGAGCGGCCCGGCTGCGGCTCCGGATGGACGAACGGCGTACGGTACGGCAGTTCGCACCCGATCCGGTTCCTCTGGACGTGGTCCGGGACGCCGTCGCCTGTGCGGCGACCGCGCCGTCCGGGGCGCATCAGCAGCCGTGGACGTTCGTCCTGGTCCGGGATCCGGAGACCCGTCGGCGGATCCGGGAGGCCGCCGAGGAGGAGGAACGCGTCTCCTACCAGGGCCGGCTGGGCGAGGAGTGGCTGGCGGCGCTGCGCCCGCTGGGCACCGACGAGGTCAAGACGCATCTGACCGACGCGCCCGCCCTGATCGTGGTCTTCCAGCAGCGTTACTGGCTGGGTGACGACGGCACCAAGCGGAAGCACTACTACGTCGACGAGTCCGTCGGGATCGCGGTGGGCATGCTGCTGACCGCCCTTCATCTCTCGGGCCTGGCGGCGCTGGTGCACACTCCGAGCCCGATGCGCTTTCTGGGCGAGGCCCTGAGGCGTCCGGCCAATGAGAAGGCGTTCGCGGTGATCCCGGTGGGATATCCGGCGGCCGACTGCCAGGTGCCCGATCTGATCCGCAAGTCACTCGATCAGGTGATGGTCGAGATCTAATTGACCACTCGCGAGGACATGCACATGTCACCGCGAGTAGAGTGCGGCGCGACCAACCGGCCGGTGCGCCCCGCCGGAGAGGCGGGGCACGTCCCGTGACGAGGAGCGCCCGTGTCTCGTAGATCCGCCATCTCCTGGCTGCCGTCCGCCCTGCTGGCCGTCGCGACCGTCGCGGCGCTGATCGCCGTACCACGGTCCCAGCCGGTCGGCGAGCCAGTCGGCGCCACGGCCCATGCGGACCATTCGGTGGGAGCCGCACGGGTCGAGCGGATCCGTACGGCACCGGGTCCGGGCCAGCCGCCGCCGGGCGGGAAGGCCCGGCCCGACGCCCGTGACGTCGTGCTCGCCGTACACGGCGGGGCGGGTGCGGCGCTCGACCGGGAGACCACGACCCCGGCCCGGGAGAAGGCGTACCGAGACGGTCTGGCGACGGCGCTGCGGGCCGGGCAGGACGTACTCGACGAGGGCGGGTCGAGTGTGGCCGCGGTGGCGGCGGCGGTACGGAAGCTGGAGGACGACCCCTTGTTCAACGCGGGCAAGGGCGCCGTGTTCAACGCGGACGCCGGGCACGAGCTGGACGCTTCCGTGATGCGTGGCTCCGATCTCGCGGCGGGCGCGGTCGCCGGGGTGCGCGGACTGCGCAACCCGGTGGACGGGGCGCGGCTGGTGATGGAGAAGTCCAAGCACGTCCTGCTCTCGGGCGAGGGCGCCGACGACTTCGGCGCCCGGCACGGGCTGGCCACCGTCACCCAGGACTACTACTGGACCCAGGCCCGGTGGGACGCCCTGATCCGGGCCAAGGAGGCGGAACGGGGGTCGAAGACGGCGGCCCGCTCCCCTGAGGCGGCGGCCGACGAGCAGTCCCGTGGGACGGTCGGCGCGGTCGCGGTCGACCGCGAGGGCGATGTCGCCGCGGCCACGTCGACCGGCGGGATGACCAACAAGCTGCCGGGCCGGATCGGGGACTCCCCGCTGATCGGCGCCGGTACCTACGCCAAGAACGCGACCGCGGCGGTGAGCGCGACCGGTGCGGGCGAGTACTTCATCCGGGGCGCGGCGACGTCGACGGTCTCCGCCCTGATGGAGTTCAAGGGGCTGGGTGTGGCGGCGGCGGCGTACGAGGTGGTGGTGGAGCGGCTGCCGCGGCTGGGCGGTACGGGCGGGGTGATCGCCCTGACCCGCGACGGGGTCTTCGACGCCCCGCACAGCAGCCCCGGCATGCTGCACGGCTATCTCACGGAGGACGGCGACGTGGTGACGAAGATCTTCCCGGACGAGTCGCCCGCGAACACCTGACGGGGCCGGGGCGGCACGGGGCGTCGCCGGTGGCAGAAACACGACATCGCCGTCGGGGGTGACGGTGGTGTCGCGGAGCTGCCGGAACGGGACCGGCCGGACCGCTGGACTGAGGGGCGTCAGCCCATCACCGTCAGGACGGGGTCCATGTCCGCACACACCGCACCTTCGTCGTCCCTGCCCGCCCGCCTCTCCCCCGCCGGGCCCGCGGGCCGTCCGCCACGGCACGGCGGCCGGCCCGCCGTCGTCGCCGTCGCACTCGGGATCTTCGCCGTCGTCACCACCGAGATCCTGCCCATCGGTCTGCTGACCGCCATCGGCGGCGACTTCGCCGTCTCCGACGGCACGGCCGGGCTGACGATGACGCTGCCGGGGCTGCTGGCCGCCGTGGCGGCTCCGCTGGTGACGGTGGCGACGGGCCGTCACGACCGGCGGCGGATGCTGGTGTTCTTCCTCTCGCTGCTGGTGATCGCCAACGCGCTGGCCGCCACGGCGACCGGATACGGGGCGGTCCTGGTCTCGCGGGTCCTGGTGGGGGTGGTGATCGGCGGCTTCTGGTCGGTCGGCGCGGGGCTCGCCTCCCGGCTGGTCCCGGAGGCGTCGGCCGGGCGGGCGACCGCGGTGATCTTCTCGGCGGTGCCGCTGGGGTCGGTGCTCGGGGTGCCGCTGGGCACCCTGATCGGTGACGCGTACGGCTGGCGTACCGCCTTCGGCGCGATGGCCGTATGCACTCTCGGGGCGCTGATCCTGCTGGTGGTGACGGTGCCTCCGCTGCCCGCCGGCGAGCCCACCCGGGGGGCGGTGCTGCGGGAGGCCCTGCGCCGCCCGGGCACGAGGGCCGCCCTGCTGTTCACCGTGCTGATCGTGCTCGGGCACTTCGGCGCCTACACCTATGTCACCCCGTTCCTGGAGGAGGTCGCCGGGGCCGGGCCGTTGGCGGTGACGCTCTGTCTGCTCGGTTTCGGCGCGGCGGGCATCGTGGGGTCGTTCGCGGGCGGCGCCCTGGTGGACCGGGCGCCGCGGAGGGCTTTCGCCGGGGCGGGTGCCCTGCTGGCCGCCGCCGTACTCGCCCTGCCGGTGCTCGGCGGTGTGCCGGGGGCGGCTCCGGTGCTGCTCGTGGTGTGGGGTGTCGCGTACGGGGCCGTGCCCGTCTGCTCCCAGCGGTGGTTCACCCGGGCCGTACCGGACGCGCCGGAGGCGGCGTCCGTGCTGTTCACGGCATCGTTTCAGGCGACGATCTCCCTCGGCGCTCTCCTGGGCGGGGCCGCGGCCGACGGTCACTCGCCGTCGGCGGCCCTGGTACTCGGCGGAACGACGGCCGTTCTGATGGTGCTCGCCGTCGCCGCGTACGGTCGCGGGCCCGCGAGCGGGTGAATCGGCACGTCGGGCGGAGGGTACCGGCCGGTGCCGGGCCGGGGCGCGGGTGCCCGGATCCGGCCCGGTTCGGCTCCGCGGGGCCCGTCGCCGTACGGAATGGACTTCGCACCCTCCGGTGTCAGGGCTGTTCGGCCCCCCGGGACCCGGACGTTCGGCCCGTGCGGGCCCGGGCGCGCGGGCCGAGACTGGAGGAGGGGAATACGGCCAGTGCGGTGCACGAGGAAGAACGGAAGTGCTGTGATGAACGGTCCGGTCGTGGTCGGTGTGGACGGCTCGAAGTCGGCGCTCGGCGCGGTGGAGGTCGCGGCGCGGGCGGCGCGGCAGCGGGGTGTCGGGCTCCATGTGGTGCACGCCTTCATCTGGCCCGCGATGCGGGTACCCCTCGGCCCCTCGCCCAGCGGACCCCGGGACGGCGGACTGCGCAACGCGGCCGAGCGGCTGCTCTCCGAGGCCGTGGACCATGCCCGGGAGACCGAGCCGGGGATCGAGGTCACCCGGGATCTGGTGACCGGCGAGCCGCTGACCGTGCTGGAGGCGCAGTCGCGGGACGCGTCCCTGGTCGTGGTGGGCAGCCGGGGCATGGGCGGGTTCATCGGTCTGCTGGTCGGGTCGACGGCGGTACATCTGGCCGCGCACGGCCGGTGTCCGGTGCTGGTGGTACGGGGCGACACACAGGCGACCGGGCCGGTCGTGGTCGCGGTCGACGGCTCGCCGGAGTCCGACGCGGCCGTCGGTTTCGCCTTCGCCGAGGCGTCGGCGCGCGGGGCCGAACTGGTGGCCGTGCACGCGTGGAACACCTGGACCGAACGGGGTGACGACGACCCCGGATACCCGCAGAACCTGGTCGACGGCATCGACCGGATGCGGGCGGCGGAGGAGCGGCTGCTGGCGGAGGCGCTCGCCGGGCACCAGGACCGTCATCCGGATGTCACCGTGCACCGGCGGCTGGTGGAGAACCGGATCCGGCAGGCGCTGATCGAGGCGACGGAGCAGGCGCAACTGCTGGTGATGGGGGCCCGGGGCCGCGGCGGCTTCACCGGGCTGCTGCTGGGATCGGTCAGCCAGGCGCTGCTGCATCACGCGCACTGCCCGGTCGCGGTGGTCCGCGGCGACCAGCCGTGACCCTCGGCTGACCGGCGGGCCGGAAGCCCGTCGCCCCTCTCGGGGCGGCGGGCTCCCTCCGTCGCCGGGGCGGTGGGGACAGTGGTGCGTCGGTGGGGACGTGCAGGGCGGGTCGGGCGGGGTCCGCGCGGGGCGTGCCCCGGCGTACGGGGTCGTACGGCCGTTGGTGCCGGACTCCCCGGGCCGGGGACACTCCGGGCCAACCGGTCGACTCGGTCCGGGGCCCGTACCTACGATGCGTTCGGTTGGTCCGTTTCCTTTGTCCCACCACCGGCCGGCCGCGACCGTCCGGTGTCCTCCGGGGGGTTTCGCATGTCCCAGCAGCGCCATGAGCACGTCCACGGTCCGGCCGACGGTGATTCCGGCCGACGGGGGGTCACCGCGGTCCGGTCGGACTTCTGTGCCGTACCGCCGAGTCCGCGGCTGCGGGAGGCGTACGCGACCCGGGCCGCCGACGGCTCCGGGCCCCGTCTGACACCGGCACCGCCGGGTCGGGCGTGGTCCGGGTTCGACGACGGGACCATCAGGCCCGCGGAGTCGTATCCCCCCGACACGCCCCGGTTCACGGTGATGTCGGCCGCCGCCGACCGGGCCCCGCTGCGCGGACCGGTCCGGGTGGCCGTCGTCCTCGCCGACTTCGACGACCGGCCCATGGAGGCCGGGCGACAGCATTTCGAGGATCTGTTCTTCTCGCTCGGTGTCCTGCCCAGGGGCAGTGTCCGGGAGTACTTCCGCGAGGTCACCAACGGTCTGGTCGATATCGTCGGGGAGGTCGTGGGGCCGCTGCGGCTGCCGCGGACCCTGGCCTGGTACGCCAACAGCAACTCGGGGGTGGGCAACCCCGAGGGCGAGCCGCGGGCCCGGACGATGGCCGAGGACACGGCCCGGGCCGCCGATCCGCTGATCGACTTCACGCCGTACGACAACGACGGCAACGGTTTCGTCGACGCGTTCATCGTGGTGCACGCGGGTACCGGCGGCGAGACCAGCGGGGACGGCGGGGACCTGTGGTCGCACAAGTGGCTGCTGCCGTCCGCGTACGACGCCGACGGGACGCGGATCTACGCCTATCTGACGATCCCGGAGGACGCCCGGATCGGGGTGGCCGCCCATGAGCTGGGGCATCTCGTCTTCGGCTTCCCCGATCTGTACGACACCGACGGCTCGTCCGAGGGCGTCGGGGACTGGTGTCTGATGGCGGGCGGTGCCTGGGGCGGCGACGGCGATATGCCCGTCCATCCGTCGGCCTGGTGCAAAGTGCGGCAGGGCTGGGCGTCGGAGACGGTGGTCACCGCCGACGGGACGGTCTCCTTCGAGGAGATGAAGACGTCCGGTACGGCGCACCGGCTGTGGACCGGCGGGGCCGTCGGGAGCGAGTACTTCCTGGTGGAGAACCGGCAGCGGACCGGTTACGACGAGTCGCTGCCGGCGGGCGGGCTGCTGGTGTGGCATGTCGACGAGAGCCGTCAGGACAACGCCGACGAGAGCCGGTACAAGGTCAGGCTCGTCCAGGCGGACGCGCTGGGCGATCTGGAGGGCGCCAGGAACCGGGGTGACGCGGGTGACCCGTTCCCCGGGAGCGAGAACAACACGGCGCTCACGGCGGAGAGCAAGCCGGGGTCGCAGACGTACGCGGGCGGGGACAGCGGGGTGTCGCTCACCGGGATCTCGGCCTCCGGGCCGGTGATGACGGCGACCGTGTCGGTGACGGCTCCCGGCACACCAGTCTCACCCGACGCACTCGCCGCTCCTGTGACGCCCGGGGTGGGCGCTCCCCCGGCCGGGCCCGTTGTGCCCGCCGCCTCTCCGGCCCCTCCGGAGGAGTCGGTGTCCGGCGCCGTGGGGACCGCGGCGGTGCCGGGCGCCTGAGTCCCCGCTCCGCGCGGGCATCCCCTCGAGTGCGCCGACGGCTTCCGGGGGCGCACGACGCGGGTCGTACGCCCCCGGGGCGGCGGATCAGGGCGGGGTCCCGGGCGGTTCGGCCCGGGTGCCGAGAATGCGCAACGCCTCGTCGAAGGCGGTGCGCTGATCCGCCGTCATCCGGCCGAGGAAGGCCACCAGGGTGTCGGCGCGGCGGCCGCCGTGCGACCACGCCTCGTCCATGAGGGCGGCGGCGTAGTCGGCCCGGGTGGCGACGGCCGTATAGCGGTAGGCGCGGCCGTCGAGTTCCCGGCGGAGCAGGCCCTTGCGGTGGACCTTGTCCATCACGGTCATGACGGTCGTATAGGCGATGGTCCGCTCACGGCGGAGTTCGACCATGACCTCCCGGACGGTGACGGGCCGGTCGAGGCGCCACACCCGGGTCATCACGGCGTCTTCAAGTTCTCCCAGTTGTCCCTTCACGGAAACCACACTAAAGAGCAGACGCGGCCACCCCGGCCGGTTTTCCGATTATCACCGCTTTCCGCCCGTCCGCGTGACCCGCCGGGACGCCGGTCCCCCGGCGGGCCCGGGTCATCCGCCGAACAGCCTGCGCCACCAGGAGGCGCGCGGGGCGGGCGCGCCCGGCGCCGCCGCGGGGACGGGCGGGGCGGCGGGCGCGGCCTCGGGCAGGGGCTGCGCGACGGGGGTGGTGGGGATGTCGAGCGGGGGCTGCCCGGTCTCCCGGGGGCTGGCCCGGGGGAACCGTACGGGCAGCCGGTCGAGCCGGGCGGACATCCAGGTGGCGGTCATCGTCAGCTCGGCGTCGGAGACGGCGAGTTCGATCTCGGGCATCCGGCCGAGCAGGGCGTCGATACCGGTATCGGCGATGGCCCGGCCGATATCGATACCGGGGCACTCATGGGGTCCGCTGCCGAAAGCGAGATGGGAGCGGTTGCCGTGCATGGGCGCCTTGAGGTCGGGCCGGATCTCCGGGTCGACATTGCCCGCGGCGATCCCGAGCATCACCATGTCCCCGGCACGGATCTCCTGTCCGCCGAGGACCGTGTCGCCGAGGGCCCAGCGGGTGGGGATCACCGCGAGCGGCGGCTGGTCCCACAGCACCTGGTCGAGGGCGTCCGGCAGGGTCATCTGGCCACCCGACAGATTGCCCCGGAAGCGGGGGTCGGTGAGCACCATCCGCAGGGTGTTGGCCACCAGGTTGGAGGTGGTGACGTTGCTGACGGTGAGGGCGTGCCTGACGTGTTCGGCGACCTCGTCGTCGGTCAGGGCGCCGTCGTGGTCGATGAGCCAGCTGATCAGGTCCTTGTCGGGGCTCTCCCGCTTGAGCGCGACCATCTCCCGCATGGTGGTCATCACGTACTCGTTGCTGCGGACGGCGGTCTCGCTGCCGGAGACCATGTCGCGTACGGCGTCGCCGAGGGGGATGCCGTATTCCTCGGGGATGCCGCAGAGCCGGGCCATCACCAGGATGGGCAGGCGGTCGGCGAACTCGGCGACCAGGTCGGCCTCGCCGCGGGTGATGAACGCGTCGATCAACTGGTGGGTGAGGCGGACGATATGGCGGCGGACTCCGTGGCGGTTGAACCGGCCGAGTGCGGTGGTGATGGCGCCGCGCAGCCGGGCGTGTTCCTCGCCGTCGACGAAGGCGAGCAGCGGCTGCCAGGCGGTGACGGGCAGCAGCGGGGAGTCGGCGGAGAGCCGCCCCTCCTTCATGGCGCTCCAGTTGCGGGAGTCGGCGGTGAAGAGGGAGGGGGTCCGCATCACCTCCAGGTTCTCCCGGTGGCCGAGTACCAGCCAGGCGGAGACGTCGCCGGGGAGCAGGACCGGGGCGACGGCGCCGTGTTCGCGGCGGAGCCGTTCGTACAGCTCGTGGGGGGAGCCCTCGGCCTCGCGTCCGTACACCCGGCGGACGGGGGTGCCCTCCAGTCCGTGTGCGGGACACCCCTGGGGTGGCACGGTCGCGGTCCTGGTGAGGGGCTGCTCTGTGTGCGGGTTGCTCATGGTGCCTCCGGGTGACGACGGGGGGTACCCGGGCGCGGCGGGTCCGGGTACGGGGTCGGGGGGTGGGTGGCGCGTCCCGGGGCCCCTCGGCAAGGGAAGTGGCCCGCGCGCGGCAGCCCGCAGCATAGTGCGGCGCCGGGGGCGGGGGCGGTGGATCCGGTGAATCGTCCGCGATCTCCCCCGTGGTGGTTTCGGGGTGGTGCGTGCGTTCGGGACAAATATGGTCGAGCAAGGAGAGCGAGGGCACATCCGATCGAAGTACCACGGGTCGCCATCACTCCTCGAACTCCCGTACGGAGTGGGGTGATGGTGTTCCCGTCGATGCCGCGGAACCGCTCGCACGAGCGGGCTCCCGGTGATGTGATCTCCTCGGCACCCCGGTGGGGCGGTACCTCGGCCGGCGGGTGCGCGGATGGTCATGGAGGGTTCATCGCTGTCGGGCTCTTCTCGAGTTTCCTCGGGTGTCTTCGAGTTCGTGGATCGGTTGGGGGTTCGTGGTGGCAGAGGTTTCACGGTCGGCCGGGACGAGGTCGGTGCCGCGCGCGCCCGGGGCGCTTCCGCTGGTGGGGCACGCCCTGCGGCTCTGGCGCGATCCGCTCGGTCTGCTGAACTCACTGGGCCGGTACGGCGATCTGGTCCGGCTGGACGTGGGCACGCTCCCGGTCTACGTCGCGACCTCGTCGGAGCTGGTCTACGAGATCCTGACGGCGAAGGGGCGAAGCTTCGAGAAGGGACGGTTCTTCGAACGGCTGCGGCCGCTGGCGGGGAACGGGCTGGCGACCGCGGACGGCGAGTACCACCGCAGGCACCGCAGGCTGATGCAGCCGATGTTCTCCCGGCAGCACATCGAGGAGTACTCGGGGACGATGAGCCGCAAGGCGGCCGAGCTGGTGGAGTCGTGGCGGCCCGGCCAGCGGATCGAAGTCGAACGGGTGATGAGCACCTATGCGGTGGAGACGCTGGCTTCGACCATGTTCTCGACGGAGTTCGGCCGGCCCGCGGTGGCGGCGGTACGGGACAACCTGCCGGTCCTCCTCAACCATCTGCTGGTACGGGCGGCCTCGCCGCGGCTGCTGGACCGGATCCCGATCCGCCCCAACCGTGACTTCGACGCGGCCGCGGCCCGGCTGCGCGCGGTGATCGACGAGACGATCCTCGGCGCCCGCGACGGCGCCGCTCCGGAGCGGGGCGATCTGCTGTCGCTGCTGCTGGCGGCCCGGGACGCGGAGGACGACGGGCGGCTGGACGACACGGAGATCAGGGACGAGCTGAGTACGATCCTCTTCGCCGGGGTGGAGACGACGACGGCGGCCCTGTCGTGGACGCTGGCCGAACTCGGCCGCCACCCGGAGGCCGAGGCGGCGGTCGCCGCCGAGGTGCGGTCGGTGGTCGGCGACGGGCCGGTGACGATCGGGGACGTACCGCGGCTGCCCGCGTTGCGCCGGGCGCTGGACGAGGCGATCCGGCTGCACAGCGTCACGCTGCTGATGCGGCGCAGTACCGAGCCGGTGGAACTGGCCGGACACCGGCTGCCCGCGGGGGCGGAGGTCGCGTTCAGTCTGTACGCGATCCACCGGGACGGGCGGGTGTACGAGAATCCGGAGGCGTACGATCCCGACCGCTGGCTGCCGGAGCGTCAGCGGGCGGCCGGGCTGGGGCGGGAGGCGTACATCCCGTTCGGGGCGGGCAGCCGGAAGTGCATCGGGGACCTCTACACCTATACGGAGGCGACGATCGCGCTGGCGACGATCCTGGCGCGGTGGCGGCTGGTCCCGGCGGACGGCGCCGGGCCCCGCGAGGTGGCGTCCACGATCCCCCGGGCCGAGGGGGCGACGATGGTGGTCACACCCCGGGGGTGAGGGACGCGCCGGTCGGAGCCGTACGAATGGGCCGCCGCCCGTGCCCTCTCATCACGGCGTCCGGGAACTGGGCACCGTCAGCGGGGCCCGGGCGCGGCCGGTGCGGACGGGCCGGGCGGATCGTCGTGGAAGGTGCCGCCGGAGCCGGCGGGTGCCGCGTTGAGCACCTGGAGCCCGGCGAGTACGGCGAGGGCGAAGACGGTGACGATCAGGAGGGTGAGCACCAGACGCCGGCGGCGCTCGCGCCGCCGCCAGGTCCCGCGGGCGGCGCGGTACGCGTCGGGAGCGGCGTGCACCCCGCCCGCGAGGGCCTCCATCGCCTCGCGGAGCCGGTCCTCGGTGTCGTGGGTGTCCGGGCGGTTCGCTGGCCCGGTGGGACGGCTGTTCATCGGCGGTTCTCCATGACCTGCGTCAGTGCGGCGATCCCGCGCGCGGTGTGGGTCTTGACCGAACCCGGTGAGATGCCCATGGCCTCGGCTATCTCCCCCTCCTTGAGTCCCATCCAGTGCCGCAGGACCAGCGCCTCGCGCTGGCGGGGCGGCAGTCGCCGCAGGGCGTGGATCAGTGCCCGCTGGTCGTCGTGGAGGAGGGCGGTGTGTTCGGCCGAGGCGACGGCGGCGGGCTCCGTGCCGCTGTCGGTTCTACGGGTGTGGCGGCGGACGACCTGGAGATGGCGGATCCGCATCCGGGTCAGATTGCAGACGACGGAGCGCAGATACGACTCGGCCCTCTCGGCGCTGCGCAGCCGGCGCCAGCGGCGGTACAGCTCGTAGTACGCCTCGGCGACGATGTTCTCCGGATCGTCGGCGCCCAGCAGGGTGGCGAGCCTCAGCATCGAGGTGTAGTGGAGCTCGAACAGCCGGGCGAGGGCTGCCTCGCGTTCCGTATCGCCGTCGTCGGCGACGGCCGGGTCGCCGCCGGTCACCACGGGGGGCTGGGCGGGGGCCGTCAGGGTGCGCGCGGCGCGCGGGGTCCGTCTCACGGGGTGCTCCGTCCCGGGTCCGGTCGGGGTGCGGGCGCCGGGCCGGGGGCCGGGGCGCGGCGTCCGGGCAGGGCGGAGGCCGCGGCGGTGACGGCGGCGTTGAGGACGAGGGCGGCGAGTCCCGCGTACACCTCGGGCGGGGCGCCGCCCGTACCGGGGAGGGCGACGGGGAGGGGAACCACGGACGAGAAGCCCTCCCGCACGACGGCGAGGGTGCCGAACGCCATACCCGCCGCCCAGCCCGCGAGCAGGGGACCCGGCCTGGGCCGCCGGGCGCAGAGGCCGAGGACGACGGCGGGGAGTATCTGGAGGATCCAGACGCCGCCGAGCAGTTGGAGGTTGACGGCGGCCTGGTCCCGGAGGCCGAAGACGAAGGCGACGGCGCCCGCCTTGGCGGTGAGGGAGACCGTGCGGGCGATCCGTACCTGGTGCTTCGGGGTGGCGGTGGGCTGGATCCGGGCCACATACACATTGCGGACGAAGAGGGTGGCCGCGGCGACCGACATCACCGCGGCGGGGACCAGGGCCCCGACGGTGATGGCGCCGAGGACGAGTCCGGCGAGCGGGGCGGGCATCAGCCGTTCCACCAGCAGGGGAACGGCTGATTCGGCGGCGCCGGGCGGGGTGCGGACCCCGGCGGCGACGGCGGCGATCCCGAGCAGGCCGAAGACGGCGAGGACGGCGGTCCAGGCGGGCAGGGCGATGGTGGCCCGGCGCAGGGCGCGGGGGCCCGAGGCGGCGAAGCCGACGGTGAGGACGTGGGGGTACATCAGCAGGGCGAGGGCGGAGCCGAGGGCGAGGGTGGCGAAGGCGGGCTGCTGGCCCGCCGTCAGCAGCAGGGCCGTGTCGGGGTCGTGGCCGTGGGCGGCGCGTTCGGCGGCGGCGGAGGCGAAGACCCCGCCGGGGCCGCCGAACCGGTCGAGGACCAGCCAGACCAGGGCGATCACGGAGGCGAGTACGGCGGCTCCCTTGAAGCCGGAGATCACGGCGGGGGCGCGGAGGCCGTGCCGGTAGGTGGCGACGGCGAGTCCGGCGAAGAGGGCGACCATCAGCAGATCGGCGGCGGCCGAGGCGGCCGGGGTCAGTCCTCCGGCGTCCAGGACGGCGCGGATGCCGAGGAGTTGGAGGGCCAGATAGGGCATGGTGGCGAGGATGCCGGTGAGGGCGACGGCGAGTTCGAGCGCCGGGGAGCCGTAGCGGGCCCTGACCAGGTCGGCGACGGTGACACTGCCGTGTTCCCGGGCCGCCGCCCAGAGCCGGGGCAGCAGGACGAAGGCCAGCGGGCAGACGATGACGGTATAGGGGACGGCGAAGAAGGCCAGCGCGCCGTTGCCGTAGGCGAGACCGGGGACCGCGGTGAAGGTGTACGCGGTGAAGATCGTGCCGCCGAGCAGCAGCCAGGTCCAGCCGGGGCCGAGGCCCCGGTCGGCGAGGGCCCAGCCGTCGAGAGAGGGCAGGGTGTCGGCGGCGCGCAGCCTCGGGGCGGCCGCGGCCAGCAGGGACGCGGCGCCGACGACGGCGGCGAAGGCCGCGGCGACGGCGGTCGCGCTCATCGTCCACCCCCCTGGCCCGGGTCCGGCGCCACCGGTCCCGTCCGAGTACTCGTCCCCGCGGCCGGGGAAAATCCCCCGGCCCTCCCTGTCAACCGAACCGCGGTGACCGGCAACTCTTGCACAGACCGGCCGGAACACCGAGCCCGCCGGCGGACAAGTGCGGAGGAACCATGGCAGGAGAGGTACGGCGGGCCGGGGGTCCGCCGTCCCGGACGCGGCGCCTCCTGGCCTCGGCGGTCCTGCTGGCGCCGGTGGTCGCGCTGCTGTGGGTGCCGTCGTACGCCACCGGGCGGCCCTCGCTCGCGGGGGTCCCGTTCTTCTACTGGTACCAGCTCGCGTGGGTGCCCGGCTGTTCCCTGGGGTTGCTGGCGGCGCATCTGCTGACTCGGCCGCGCCGTTCACCGCTGTGAGCCGTCGCCCCCCGGAGGAATCCGTCCCCTTCAGTCCCCTTTGCCCCCTGTCCCGTTATTTATTTTTTTAGTTGCCTTTGTCGTCGTAGCCGTCTCACGTCATGTCAAGGAGCCCGTGTGTCCCGCTCCCCCGTTTCGCCGCTCCGGGCGAATCCGAAATCGATCCTGATCTGGACCTCGGTCGCCGTCGTCGGCGCCCTGTGCTGGGGTGTTCTGGCGCTCTCGCGCGGTGAGGAGATCTCGGCCGTCTGGCTGGTGGCCGCCGCGCTGGGTTCGTACGCCATCGCCTACCGCTTCTACTCGCGTTTCGTCGTCGACCGGGTGCTGAAGCCGGACGACACCCGGGCGACGCCCGCCGAGCGGCTGGAGGACGGTGTCGACTACCAGCCCACCGACCGGCGGGTGCTGCTCGGTCACCACTTCGCCGCGATCGCGGGCGCCGGGCCGCTGGTGGGTCCGGTGCTGGCGGTGCAGATGGGCTATCTGCCGGGGACGATCTGGATCGTCTTCGGCGTCATCTTCGCCGGTGCCGTCCAGGACATGGTGGTGCTCTTCCTCTCGATGCGGCGGGACGGCAAGAGCCTCGGGCAGATGGCCCGGGAGGAGATCGGCAAGGTCGGCGGCACGGCCGCGCTGATCGCCGTCTTCGCCATCATGATCATTCTGCTGGCGGTGCTGGCACTGGTCGTGGTGAACGCGCTGGCGCATTCGCCCTGGGGCACCTTCTCGGTGGCGATGACCATTCCGATCGCCCTGTTCATGGGGTTCTATCTGCACATCCTGCGGCCCGGCCGGGTGCTGGAGACCAGTCTGATCGGGGTCGCGCTGCTGCTGCTGGCGATCGTGGGCGGCGGCTGGATCCAGGAGTCGTCGCTGGCCGACACCTTCACCCTGAGCCCGAAGACGCTGGTGTTCTGTCTGGTGGTGTACGGATTCGTGGCCTCCGTGCTCCCGGTGTGGATGCTGCTGGCGCCCCGGGACTACCTCTCGACCTTTATGAAGATCGGCACCATCGCCCTGCTGGCGCTCGGGGTGGTCTTCGCGGCGCCCTCACTCCAGGCGGACGCCGTGAGCAAGTTCGCCTCGACCGGTGACGGTCCGGTCTTCGCGGGCTCCCTCTTCCCGTTCCTCTTCATCACTATCGCCTGCGGAGCCCTCTCCGGCTTCCACGCCCTCGTCTCGTCGGGCACCACGCCGAAGCTGATCGCCAAGGAGTCCCAGGTCCGGGCGATCGGTTACGGCGCCATGCTGATGGAGTCGTTCGTGGCCGTGATGGCGCTGATCGCCGCGGCGGTGCTCGACCCGGGGCTCTACTACGCGATGAACGCGCCCGCCGGGATGCTGGGCGATTCGGTGGAGTCGGCCTCGGCGGCGGTGGCGAATCTGGGGTTCACCATCTCGCCCGCCGATCTCACGGCGGCCGCCGAGGCCGTGGAGGAGTCCACCCTGGTCGCCAGGACCGGTGGCGCGCCGACGCTCGCGGTCGGGATGGCGCAGATCTTCTCCGATGTCATCGGCGGCGAGGGCATGAAGGCGTTCTGGTACCACTTCGCCATCATGTTCGAGGCGTTGTTCATTCTGACCACGGTCGACGCGGGTACCCGGGTGGGCCGTTTCATGCTCCAGGACATGCTGGGCAATGTGTGGAAGCCGATGGGCCGGGTCAACTGGAAGCCCGGGATCTGGCTGGCGAGCGCGCTGGTGGTCGGCGGCTGGGGGTACTTCCTCTATGCCGGGGCGACGGATCCGCTGGGCGGGATCAACCAGCTCTTCCCGTTGTTCGGGATCGCGAACCAGCTTCTGGCGGCGGTGGCGCTGACCGTGGCGACGACCCTGCTGATCAAGTCGGGCCGGTTCCGGTGGGCCTGGGTGACGGGGGTGCCGCTGGCGTTCACCGTCGCGGTCACCTTCACCGCGAGCTGGCAGAAGGTCTTCTCGCCCGATCCCCGGGTGGGCTTCTTCGCCCAGCGGGACAAGTTCGCCGACGCCGCCGACGCGGGGAAGGTCCTGGCTCCGGCGAAGAGCGCCGACGACATGGACACCATCGTGCTCAACTCCACCGTGGACGGGGTGCTGATCATCCTGTTCGTCCTGCTGGTGACGGTGGTGGTCGTCAACGCGGCGGTGATCTGCGTCCGTACCCTCCGCGCGCCGGAGCTGCCGCCGACCACCGAGTCCCCGTACGTCGCCTCCCGGCTCGACGCGCCGGCCGGGGCCGGGGCCGAGAAGGCGGTGGTCCGGGAATGAGCGCCCCGGCGGTCACCACGCCCGGCGGCCGGCTGCGGGGCTGGCTGCGGACCGCGCGCTGGTATCTGCGGGAGGTCAGCGGCGATTCGGCCTACGAGAAGTACCGCGCCCATCACCGCAGGACCCGGCCGGACGTGCCGGTGCCGTCGCGGCGGGAGTTCCAGCGGCAGCGGGCCCGGCGGCTGGAGGAGGCCCCGCAGTCCCGCTGCTGCTGACCGGCCGCGTCCGTACGCGACCGAACGCGCCGCCGCCCGTGGAAGCGGGCGGCGGCCGTGGTCCCCGGGGCCGTACCGCGAGGCGCCCCGGTCTCACTCCGCCGGGGCCGACAGCCACTCGGCGACCGCGTCGGCCACCGGCTGTTCGGTCTCCAGCTCCACGAAGCCGAACTGGCCGCCCTGGTTGCACTCCAGGAACCACCAGGTGCCCTCGGCGTCCTCGGCGAAGTCGAAGGCACCGTAGGCGAGGTGCGCCAGCTCCATATAGCGGACGACGGCACGGCGGACCCGGTCGGGCACCGGAACCGCCGCCCAGGTGTGCCCGGTCTCGCCGTACCGGCCGTCGACCTGCCCCGGGGCGGCCACCTTCCGGGCGGCGAACAGTTCGTCCCCCACCACGGTCAGCCGGATATCGGCCTCCTTGGCGACATACCGCTGGAGCAGGGTCGGCCCCGCGGCCACCTCGGAGAAGTCCGCGTCCGGCGGTACCAGGGTGGTCGGCAGCGCCATCGGGGGGTCGCTGGGCGGTTTGCCCGATACCGCCTTCACCACCACATGCCGGTACTGGTCCGCGAACTGCCGGGCCACCTGCGGATAGGTGGTGATCACGGTCGCGGGTACCGGGAAGCCGCTGCGGTGGGCGATCCGCAGCTGCCACGGCTTCAGCCGGGCCCTGGCAGCCGCGCCGGGCTCGTTCATCCAGCGTGCGGTCGTACTGTGCAGCATGCCGTAGAGCGCCTGTCCGCTTTCGGCGGTCAGCCACGGGGACGGCTCGGGCGCCCGCTCGGCCGGTTCGCCGGGCCTGCGCACCCAGATGGCGCGCAGGCTGTCCATGCTGACCACACGCCCGCCGGTGGACAGATAGCCGCGGAACTCGCCCCGGACGTACTCGGCGGAGAGCGTACCCTCGCCCGGAAGGTCGCCGGGGTCGAACCGGACGAGGGGGACGCCGCGTTTGTGGAGCTGCGCCACCACCATGTCCGCGGTCACGTCCTGCTCGCTGGTCAGGATCAGCACCGTCATTGTCGTTCGGGGCGTCAGTCGTCGAAGTGGGTCGCGGAACCCGCCGTCGATGTGGTGGTGCCGACCGCGGCCAGCAGGGCCCGGTCCATGATGGCGGGGCGACCGTCCGGCAGGACGTTCAGCTGGAGGGTGGCGTCGTACGAGTACTGATCGACGACGGGCGACAGCTCGGCCGGACGTGCGTAGTTCCACGCGAACGGTTTCATGCTTTTCTCCCTGCCCCGCTCGGGACTGTTCTCGGGCCACTGTGTGACCGCGTAAGGAGCAATACGCGACCGCGATGTAGCCAGTTCATCACGGTCCGTCATATTGCGGAAAAAGCTCGCCAGGAAACGTCCGACCGACTCCCCGACCGCATATGCGACGGCGAACACGACGACACCGAAGGGCCGTTGACGTTTTCCTGTCACACAAGGAGACGCTTGAACCGGCAATTTCGTGCACCGGAAAGTGGAGTGACATCCGTCACCATCTGACTCACCGGCCACACCGGCCCCGATCACCCCGCAATTCACTCCCACACCTCCGCTGTTGGATAAACAGAGTGTGATGGCGCGTTTCTCTTCGGTGAGTTCTGCCCGTCCGTGACCCGGTGGCCACGGAAATACCGGAGCGCGGTTCCGCTGCCCGGCAGACGGCGCGGGTCGTCCGCGAATGGGCCGTGCTCCCCCGTCCTTGTCACGGCCCCGCGACTGCGGGCGTACGACATGCCGCTACCAGGCTCGCACACGGCTTGGCGATTTTCGCCGGTGCGCACCACCGATCGTGCCGGGATCGTCACTCGCACGGCATACAGGGACGGCAAAAGACGCATTTCAGATACGTTCGCGTACGCATCGCGCCGCACACCGGAGAACGTTCCGGCCGTACGGGCATTCGCCCGGTGGCAAGCGCTATCACCGGACCGGCCCGCCGGGGATCGCCGCCGGGCGGGTGTTCGGCGGGAATGGGCGGGAAGGCGGTGTGCGGGTGTCCTGTACGGGAACGCGGGGCGCCCCGTACTCCCCCGTCAGGACAGCAGCATATTCACGGTGTCGGAGAATCCCCGCCAGGCCTGTTCCAGATCGGCCGTCGCGGTGTGCGGCGCGCGGAACCAGGCGACGAAGGCGTCGACGTCCTCCAGGCTCCACCGCAGCCGGTAGAGCGCCAGGGCGTCGGGGTCCGGCACCCGGCCGGTGAGCCGGGCGTACCGGTCGAGGTCGGCGTCGTCCCGGGCGACCAGCCACAGATCGCGTTCGGGGAGGGCGAGTCCCGCGGTGTCCCAGTCCAGGAGGAACCGGCGGTCGCCGTGGCGCAGGATGTTCCCGGGGTGGGGTTCGCCATGGGTGACGACCGGGGCGGCACCGCGTGCCAGGACGCGGGCGGCGAGCCGGTCGAAGTCGTCGAGGCGGCCACGGACGGCCGCGGCGTGCTCCGCGAGGAGCTTTCGGGCGGGTTCGGAGCGGGGGCCGCCGGTCCACGGCTCCCCCACGGCCGCGAGGGCGGCCTCCAGCCTGCCGCGCGCGGACAGTTCGGGCGAGAGGGTCCGGGCGGCCGCGGGGGGCTTCTCGCCGTGCAGGGCGGCGAGCATTCCGACGGCGGCGGCGCGCTCATCGGCGGCCGGTTCGTCGCCGAAGCCGCCCGCCGCGCCTTCGAGCCAGGGGAAGACGGCGACCGCGTACCGTTCGCCGATCCGGCGGACCGTCTCCCCGCGCGCGGTCCGCAGCGGGGCCACCACGAATCCGCCGTCCGCCGGGCCGAGCCCGCGGTCGGCCAGTGCGGCGGCGGTGTCCATGGCCCGGCGCAGTCCGTGCCAGGCCGCCTCGGGACCGATCCCGCAGTGATACTTCTCCGTCAGGTCGGAGAGGGTGACGAAGCGCCGCCCCGAGGGGGTCTCGGCCGTCCAGTGGTAGTCGCCGAATCCGAGGGGGACGTAGCCGAGGGCGGCGGTGCCGGGTCCCCAGTGGTCCAGGGCCCGCCGGAGTGCGGATTCGTCGATGCCCTCGGGCCGGTCTTTCATGGGGTGAAGGTAACCCGGGGCGGGGAGCCGGGGCACATGGATATCCGGGCTCCGGGGCGGACTCGGCCGGTTCCGTCGCCGGGGCCGGGACTCCGGCCGCCGCACGGCGCCGACCGGTGTCCCTTTCCGGTGGTACGGGGTGGCCCGGGGGCTGGTCGCACGTTTCACCAACCCTCGGGACCTGTCCCGTCGACGGCCCGTCGGGCGTCGCGGGCCCGCGGCCTCAGTCGGCGCTAAGGCACGGCCGGGCCGTCCTCCGGCTCCGCGCCGATGAGGTGGAAGCCGGGTTTCGGGTGCATCAGGAAGTCATGGTGCGAGATGTTCCAGGCGTACGCCCCCGCGAGGGCGAAGACCACCCGGTCCCCGGCCCGCAGACCGGGTGCGGCGACCGCGCGGGCCAGGACGTCCTTGGGGGTGCAGAGCTGTCCGGTGAGGGTGACGGGGCCTTCGGCGGGCGCGGTGGGGCGGGGCCAGGGGTGGGGCCAGTCGCCGACGGGCAGCACGGTGTGGGGCTGGGCGTGGCCCCGGGTGACCGGGGTGCGCAGATGGTGGGTGCCGCCGCGGAGGACCGCGAAGGTCTCGCCGTGGCTCCGTTTCACATCGATGACCTCGGTGGCGTACCAGCCGCAGTACGCGGTCAGGGCCCGGCCGGGTTCGATCCGCAGGACGGTGCCGGGGTGTCCGGCGGCGAGCCGGGTCAGTCCGGTGCCCAGGGCGGCCCAGTCGAAGCGGTCGCCGGGGCGGGTGTAGTCGACGGCCATCCCGCCGCCGACGTTGACCTCGGGCAGCGGCACTCCGTGCCGGGCCGCGAGCGCGGCGGACCAGTCGACGACCGAGCGGGCGATGGCGAGGTGTTCGGATGCGGTCAGTCCGCTGGCGAGATGGGCGTGGACGCCCCGCCAGCGCAGCCCCGGATGACCGCCGCCGGTGAGTTCCCGCAGCAGGTCCTCCGTTTCGGCGGGGTCGCTGCCGAACGGTGAGGGGCTGCCGCCCATGGCGAGGGCGCTGGTGGCGGGGACTCCCCCGGCGACGGGGAGGTTGACCCGGAGCAGCACCCCGGCGGGCGGCCCGCCGTCCGGCCGGAACTCGTCGGCGAGGGCGGACAGCTGGTGCAGGTCACGGGCGCTTTCGACATGGAAGAGCGACACGCCTCGGCGGAGGGCGGCCGCGGTCTCCTCGGGGGTCCGGCCGGGGCCGCCGAAGGCGAGCGGGCGGCCGGGGACGGCGGCGGCCACCGCCTCGAGTTCGCCGCCGGAGGCGACCTCGTAGCCGTCGGTCCAGGGCGAGAGGGCGCGCAGTATCGCGGGGTCGGGGTTGGCCTTGGCGGCGTAGTACAGCTCGATCCGGTCGCCGAGGGCCGTCCGGACCCGGGCGGCGTGGTCGCGCAGGGTGTGGAGGTCGTAGACGTACGCGGGCAGCTCGCTCGCGGGCAGGGAGCGGACCAGGGTCTCGACGGCGGACTCCGGCGGGCGCGTCGGGTCCGGGCTCGCGAGATCCGGACGCGCGGGTTCCAGGGGCGGGGCGACGGGGGGCGGGGTGGTGCCGGTCATCGCGGGCTCCGTTCGGCGTCGGTCTTGTGGGCCTGGTGCAGCACGTTCTCGGCGAGCGGCGAGGGCAGCCGGACATATCCGGCATGGCGGTCGGCGGAGCGTTCCCAGCGGGTGAGGAGGTTGGCCTTGGCGGGCAGCGGTACGCCCGCCAGCAGGGCGCTCAGCTCGGGCGGGCAGCCGTGTTCGTCGGCGTACCGCCGGATGGTGCGGCGGACCTCGGACCAGAGGGCGGCCTCGGTCTGCGGGTGGAGGTCGGCCAGGGCGGCGAGGAGTTCGGCGACATGGTTGACGAGGAGGCAGTAGACGACGCGGTCCCAGCCGCGCCGGGCGTCGTAGGTCATGGGTCCGGCCACTTCCGGCGGAAGGGCGGCCAGGGCTTCGGCGTGGTGGCCCGGGAGGAGCTTGGTGCCCTCCAGGTCGCGGAAGAGGATCTGGGCGGGCCGGCCGTCGTCGCCGATGCCGACGACGACGTTCTGGAGGTGGGGTTCGAGGACGAGGCCGTGGTCGAAGTAGGCGGCCAGGACGGGCGGGATCAGCAGGGCGAGGTAGGCGCGCCACCAGGCGAGTGCCGTCGCCGGGTGGGCGGCGGGGCCGAGGGCGGAGACATGGCCGGGCCCGGTGGGGTACTCGTCGGCGACGGAGGCCGCGAGCAGGGGGGTGACGCCGGGCCGGAGCCGTCCGTCGAGCCCTTCGCGGACGATCACGCCGAAGCCTTCGAGGAGCGAGGTGACGGGGCGGCCGTCGGGTCCGGGGACGGCGAGGCTGCGGTAGGCGGGTTCGCGCAGGACGGCGGTGCCGGGGAAGCGGTCCGCGAGGTCGCCGAGGGCGGGGCCGAGCAGCCGGGTGAGGGCGACGGCGCCGGAGAGTTCGTAGGCGGCGTTCTTGCGGAGGCAGTTGGTGATGCGGACGTTGAGGCTGAATTTGAGGAAGGTCTCGCCGTCGTAGAGGGTGCGGACGGAGGCCGTGGGGGTGAAGCGGCGGCGGCCGGTGCCGAGGTCGAGGATGTCTCCGGTGGCGATGAGGGGGGCGAGGGCCGGGCCGAGTTCGCCGTACTGCCAGGGGTGGGCGGGGAGCAGCCGGTAGCCGGGCGGTACGGGGGCGAGCCGGTCGAGGGCCCGTACGGCCGGTCCCGGTTCGGGGTCGGCGTACTCCTCGGCGACGAGGTGGTCGCGGACGGCGAGCAGGCGCAGCGGGAAGGAGACCCCGGCTTCGGGGGCGTAGCTGGACCAGGCGGCGGGGTCGCCGCTGTGGGCTTTGGGCGTGGGGTGGAAGCGGTGGCCGAGGGCGAGGGACTGCTCGGAGGCGAGATAGGCGGCGAGCCGGTGGTCGGCACCGGTGGGGCCGGGGTGGGGCAGGGCCCGCAGGGCGGAGGAGACGCCTCGGTGGCTGGCGGTGATCTGGCCGAGGAACTCGTCGTTGGGTACGCCGGTGCGCAGCGACAGTTCGGTGTGGGTGTATTCGGCGAGGCGCCGCCAGTTGACGGCGGACCAGCGGCCGTCGCGTTCCTCGGTGACGGGTCCGGTGAAGCGGTGGGCGCCCAGCAGGGACGTACGGCGCAGGGCGACCCGGAGGAGTACTCCGGCGCGCGGCAGCCGCAGCAGTAGCCGTCCGCCGCTGACGGCGGTCTGGCGTTCGGGTCCCGAGACCTCCCGGAGCAGACAGTTGAGGAGTGTGTGGGTGACGGCCTCCTCGGGGGTGGGCAGTTTGGCCGGGGGCCCGGCGAAGGGGGTGGGGCGGTCGGATGTGGTGCTGGTCATCGAGGGTCACTCCCCCGCAGCAGATAGTTGGGTCCGGTGGTGTAGTGCTTGTTGATGTCCAATGCGCCTGATCTCTCCTTGGCCAGCAGGGTGCCCGCCGTGACCATGGCCTTGACGGGCAGTCGGGCCGCGTCCAGCACCCGGGCGCGCAGCAGCGCCCCCATCTCTCCGGGGCCCGTGCCGAGGCGCTGTGCCGCCTCGGCGAGCCGGTCCCGTATCAGGCCGAGCAGCCGGTCGAGCGGCGGATGGCCGCGGCGGGCGAGCCCGAAGGCGTAGGCGCCCGCGCAGAGATGGACGGTGATGGTGGTGAACAGGTCGAGCAGGGCGCGGTCGTCGTCGGTGACGATGCGCCGGTCGTCGAAGCGGGACGTCTCGAACACGCCGGTCGCCTCGACCGCGTCGCCGAGGGCGGCGCGCAGCCGGCCGGGATGTATGCGGGGGCCGTCGTTGTCCTTGAGGAGGAGGCGGGGGCCGCAGGTGCCGTGGGAGGCGGTGGTGTCGTAGAGCAGGGTGATGTTCTGCTGGTGGGATTCGAGGGCGATGCCGTAGCCGAGCAGGGTCGTCTGCCAGTCGAAGAGGAGGGTGAGGACGGCGTCGAGGAGGGCGAGGGGGTCGCCGCCGTGGAAGCGGTCGGCGAGCCGGTCGACGACGAGTCCGCCGCCGGGCGCGGGGGCGAGCAGGGCGGCGAGGGGGACGGCGGTGGTGGTGCCGGGGTCGAGTCCGGGGGGCGGGCGGCGGACGAGGACGGCGAGGAGTTCGTGTCCGGCGTGGGCCCAGGCGGTTTCGTCGGCGTGCAGGACGGTGTGGCGGAACCGGGGTTCGCGGTCGGCGACGGCGGTGATCAGCCGCTGGGCGGCGGCGCCGTCGGCGAGGGTGCCGGGTTTGATGGTGCGCCGGTTGAGGGCGCCGAGGGTGGCGGTGGCCAGCGGCATCTTGAGGTGGACCGCGGGGTCGTGGACGAGGGAGACGGTCCGGGTCGACAGGGTGGGGACGACGTCGTGGTGGGGCAGGCCGGCGAGGACGGCGCGGCCGGTGAGTCCGGTGGCGTCCAGGGCCCGGCGCAGGGGCGCGCCCGCGGTGAGCGGGTGGACGGGGAGGGTGCGGTGGGTGGTGTCGAGGTGGTGGGGCAGGCCGAGGGCGGAGGGGGGTGGGCAGATGTCGTCGAACCGGCCGGTGGCGGTGACGGCTTCGTCGGGTACGGCGAGCCAGCGGAGGCGGAACCGGGGGTGGAATTCGGGGGCGTAGGCCCGTAGCTCGGTCTCGGTGAATCCGGAGCGGCCTCGTCCGGTGGGGTGGACGGGGTGGTCGATCCGGGCGGCGAGAGTGTCGAAGGCGAGCGCGGCGGCGGGTCCGGTCCAGTGGGCGGGGTCGGGTCCGTACCGTTCGCCGAGGTCGTTCCGTACGGTCTCGTCGGTGGCGCGGTGCAGCCGTACGGTCGCGTCGGCCTGCCGGCACTCGGCCTCCAGGGCGGCGAAGCCGGGCCGGTCGCGGGGGTCGGCGACGGCGGCGAGCGCGCCGAGGACGGCGGCCGGGCCGGTGAGGTCGGTGCCGTCGGATTCGCGGCGGAGCAGGGGCAGCCGGACCTGGGTGCCGTATTGGAACGCGGGCGTGGTGGTGCGTACGGGCAGCAGCAGGGCGTCCCCGGGGGCGGGCAGCCGCAGCCAGGCGCCGTCGGGCAGTTCGATCCGGGTGGTACGGCTCCGGAGGCCGACGGCGTCCTCCCGGAGCAGGGCGTCGAGGACGCCGAGGAGGGTGGGGGCGTCCGTCACGGGGTGATCTCCCAGCTCTGCCGGGCGAGGAAGCCGGCCACGGCACGGTCGACGGCGGGCTGGTCGGGGCCGAGGGCGCGGACGATGCCGAGGAAGTCGCGGTTGGTGCCGTAGAGGGGGTGGGTCTCGCCGACGGCCCGGGTCGGACGGTAGGTCAGGGTGACGTCGCCGAGGGTGAGATCGGCGGGTCCGGGGGCGGCGGTGAGGGTGCCGGCCCGGTCGGCCAGCGGGTAGTCCAGCCGGGCGGCGCCGCCGGTGCGCAGTCCGAGGTCGGCGGGGAGTTCCTCGCCGAGGTGGACGCGGAGGACGTACTGGAAGAGGGGAATGCCGATCAGGCGTTCGAGGAGCAGATCGCACTGGTCGCCGATGGCCCGGTAGTTGACCTCGATGATCCGGGCCCGGCCGTGGTGGACGACGAATTCGGTGTGGCAGACGCCGAAGCCGACGCCGAGGACGGCGAGGGCGTCGAGGACCTGGGCGACGACGGGGGCGGGGTGGGCGGGTTCGTAGGTCAGCCGCTCCTCGATGAAGTACGGCAGCGGGGAGAGTTCGGTCCGGAATCCGCCGATGACGTGGAGGCGGTCGCCGTCGCCGAGGGTCTCCAGGGTGCCGAGGGCTCCGGGCAGGTACTCCTCGGCGACCAGGGCGGCGCCGGGGCGCCGGGTCCTGATCTCGGCGCAGCGGCGGTGGAACTCGGTCTCGTCGGCGATATGGACGACGTCTTCGCTGGCCACGCCTTCGCGCGGCTTGAGGACGCAGGGGTAGGGGACGGCGGTGAGCGCGGCCGGGTCCTGGCCGGCCGCCAGTTCCACACTGCGGACGGCGTGTCCGGTGGCGGCGAGGGCGCGGCGCATCTGGGCCTTGTCCTTGACCCGCAGGGCGGCCCGCCAGTCCTTGGCGGGGAGGCCGAACCAGTCGGCGACCAGGGCCGTGGTGGCCTGGAGGTGGTCGCTGTTGCTGAAGACGGCGTCGGGAGCGCGGCGTGCGGTGACGGCGCTGATGACGGCGTGGTGGTCGCGGACGTCGCACTCCACGACGTCGAGGCCGGGGTGCCGGTCGCGGTGGGCGGCGGGCTGGTCGGTCAGCAGGGTGACGTCGAGGCCGAGGGCGCGGGCGGCGGGGAGGAAGCCCTCGGAGACCGAGTCGGTCGGGTTGAGGGCGAGAAGGTAGATCCGCCGTCCGGCCGGCGGGCCGTGGTGGTCGCCGGACCGTGGCCGGGGGGCCGGTCCTTCCGGGGGGAACTGACGGGTCTGCGTGGTCTGCATGGGTGAAATACTTCCGCGCGCCCAGGTGCTGGGGAGGGGACGGGGGAGAGCCGGGGCAGCGGGCCGGGCGGGGTCGGCGGACCGTTCGCGGGCCGGGGCGGGCGGGACGGGGTCCCGTTCGGCGGGTACGGCGGCGGTCGGCGCGGCGGGCGCTCCGGGCCCGCGGGGGGCCGTGGCTGCGACCGGGCGTCCGTCCCGCGGATCGGCCCGGCGGGCGGCGGTCCGGTCGCTCTGGATCATGCGCCGGAGCTTAGGTTAGGCACCCCTAACCGCGCCAATTCCGCGTGTCGTGGGCTCAGTTCGCACACCGTAGGACGATGTGGTTAAGGTGAGCCTTACCTTCACCGCCCCGTCCGCTTTCCGGGCCGCCGTACCACCGACGCGCCGTACCACCGATTCGGCGTATCGCTGATGCGTCATCACCGTTTCGCCGTACCTTCGTTTCGCCGAATCGCCGCCCGGCGGTATCACCGCTTGTCGCACCTTCGTATGCCTGTTGCGCTATTTTCACCGTTTCGCCGTCTCACCGCAGCACCGTGTGTCTTTTCAGCCGTTTCGCCGTTCCATCTCCCTGTAGTTCTGTCGCATTTCCGTTCCGCCGCACGCCCGTTTCGCGTTCCCCGCCGTCCGCCGGCGCCCTACGGCTCTTCCCGCCGTGGCGCGCCGCCGTCCCGGTGCCGCCCCGCGCGGATCCTTCGGGCCGGGCGCCGCGAACGCGTTCCATCCCGTGAGGAGTAGTCCCCGTGCCTCTGGCCCCGGCGCCCGCACCTGCCGGAGCTGCGCTCAGCTGCTCCACCCTGATGGACTCCACCTACCGCAGGCTCGCCGCGGTCTGCGGGGCGACGCCCCGGATCGAGGTGGCCGCGGTCCGCTCCCCCACCCGCCAGGGCTGGACCTCGGGAGCCGAACTCGCCTACCACCCCGAACTGCTCGAGGGCTTTCTGGCGGCCGAGGCGGCCGGGATCGAGGAGCTGCACGGCCGTCCCGCCCGGCCGGACGTGGTGGCGTCCCGCGCGCTGCACGCCTGCCTGTGGGCGGCTTGTCTGCTGATCGCCGGGCCCTGGTATCTGGAGCGCCGGGTGCCGCTGGCGCGCCCCGAGGACATCCGGTTCAGCCGGACGACCGCCGGGCCCGCCGTCGTACCGGGCCCCTTCGTCTGTCTGCCCGACGATCCGGCGGCGGGGCTGCCGGGGGTGACGGTCGCCCCGGACGAGAACGCGCTGCGCCACCGGCTGCGGGAGACCGTGGCCGATCACGTACGGCCGCTGCTGGCGGCGCTCGGGCCGCGGCTGCGCCGGGGGCCGAGGGCGCTGTGGGGCATGGTCGGCGACGATCTGGTCTCCGCCGTCTGGCACACGGGCCGGATGCTGGGCGACGAGGAGCGGGCCGTGTACGAGGCGGGGCTGCTGCTGCCCGGACCGGTCGGCCCGTTCCACGGCGGGGCGGACTTCCGCCGGCTGACGGGCCGTGACGGGCGGAGCTATCCGACCCGGACCCGCCGGGGGTGCTGCCTCTACTACGCGATCCGGCCCGACGCGGCATGCGCGACCTGCCCCCGGACGGACGACGCGGAGCGGCTGCGGCGCCTGGAGGAGCCGGGCGCCTGAGCCGCCCCCGCGCGGCGCGTCCCGATGAATCCGGATCTTTGGTACACACGGGCCCATGCGCCCGGAGACACTGATCCTGATCATGGCGGCCGCCGTGCTGGCGCCCCTGCTGGCCCATGCGGCGGGGCACTGGATCCGGGTCCCGCTGGTCGTCTTCGAGATCGTGCTGGGGATCCTCATCGGGCCCGATGTCCTCGGCTGGGCCGAGCCGGACGCCGTCGTGGACACCCTCTCGCAACTGGGTCTCGCCATGCTCATCTTCCTCGCCGGGTACGAGATCGACTGGGGCGCCGTCCGCGGCGACACGCTCCGGCGGGCCCTGTGGGCCTGGCTCGTGGCGCTCGCCCTCGGGCTGGGCGTCGCCCTCGGGCTCGCCGGTGGCGATACGGCCCGGGCCGTCGTCATCGGGACGGCTCTCACCAGTACGGCGCTGGGGACCGTGCTCCCGGTACTGCGGGACTCGGGCGATCTGAAGGGCCGGTTCGGGACGGTGATGCTGGCGTTCGGCGCCGTCGGCGAGTTCGGGCCCGTGATCGCCATGGCGGTACTGCTGAGCGGCCGCGGACCGGCCGAGTCGGTGGTGCTGCTGACGGGGTTCGCCGTGGTGACGGCGCTCGCGGTGCTCTGGGCGCTCCGGCCGCGCCCGCCGTGGTTCTCCCGGGTGATCACCGAGACCCTGTACAGCAGCGGCCAGTTCGCCGTCCGGTTCGTGATACTGCTCCTGGTGTCGATGCTGGCGCTGTCGGCCGTGTTCGGTCTGGACACCCTGCTGGGGGCGTTCGCGGCGGGGGTGCTGACCCGGATCGTCCTCGACCGCGCGGCGCCGGAGAGCGGCCCCGAGGTACTGGGCCGGATCGAGGCGCTCGGCTTCGGGTTCCTGGTGCCGCTGTTCTTCGTGGTCACCGGGATCGAGTTCGATCTGGCGGCCCTGCTCGCCGGGGGCCGCGCCCTGGCGCTGCTGCCGTTGTTCCTGCTGCTCTTCCTGGTCGTACGGGGGCTTCCGGTGGCCCTGCTGGCACCCCGCGACCTGGGACGGGCGGACCGCCGGGCGCTGACCCTGCTCTGTGCCACCTGCCTGCCGCTGGTGGTCGCCATCACCACCATCGGGCTCGACCAGGGGACCGTGACGTCCGGGGAATCGGCGGCGCTGGTGGGTGCGGCGATGGTGTCCGTCCTGCTCTTCCCCCCGCTGGCGCTGCGGCTGCGGGCCGGTCGCGGTACCGCTACCTCGGTCACGGCCTGCTCGTCCAGCGGGTGCAGCGGCTCGTCCGTCGGCGACAGCAGCTTCTCCGGCCGCATCTCCCGGCCCAGCAGGTG